>JALVCM010000311.1 GCA_027010005.1 Thiohalobacter sp. | reverse complement strand
CTGACACTGGTGGGTCCACCGGCCTGATGGCAGTCTGGCGAACCGTCGCGGCGGGCGTTGTGGCCTGGCTGGTATTCCTGGTGGCGACTATCCCGGCAGATCGTGCGCTGGCGCTGGCACCGCAGATACCGGACGTTGCCATTGGCCCGGTGCAGGGCACCCTGTGGAACGGGCAGACAGGCAGCGTCATCGTGAAAGGCATACAACTGGATAAATTGCGCTGGCACTTCAGGCTTCTGTCGCTGTTTACCGGCCGCTTCGAATTTGAGCTGCAGGCCAGGCTGGGTGATAAACCGGCACATGCACTTGCGGGGAAACGCTTTTCCGGTACACCCTACCTGGCTGATGTCCAGCTTAGCCTGCCGGCCTCTGAGGTGTTGTACCGCCTGGGTATCAAGCAGGTGGGGGTCAGTGGTGACCTGGTGATGGATCTTGATGATGTGCGCTTTGCAGTAACCGGTATTCCGATGTTCAGTGGTGTAACGCGCTGGACACCGGCCGAGGTCGAGGCGCCACTGGTATTGTCGCTGGGTACGGCAACACTGACGACACAGCACGATGGCAGTATCACGCAGGGAGACCTGGTCGCCACTGGCGGGGCGCTGCAGGTCAAGGCTGACGTTGCACTCGAAGCGACGGGTGCCTACCGCCTGAATGCTGTCATTACGCAGAATGGCAATGTCCCCCGGGCGGTGACGAAGTTTCTTACCACTTTTGCAGAATATCAAAACGGGAATTACCGGCTGGAATGGTCGGATAACCTGTTGTAGTTTCCTGTTGCCATGAGTTTGTTGTTGACCACGCCGGAACAGCACGACTTCCAGGACCCGACGCTGGAGCTCGATGCACGGCGCCTGTATGACTGGTTGTCCGGTATGCCGGCAATGAATACCGGTGAAACCGTGCGCCAGGTGTTGCTGGCGCTGGAACCCCTCAATGAACAGCGTCTCGATGTCAGCCTGCGTCTTGAGCTGCTCGATGTCTACCGGCCTTTTGTGCAACGCCTGTTTGAAGGCGCCGAGCCGATCCGTTTGCGCCAGCAACCCCTCAGCAGTCAGCAGCGCAAGAACACCGTGGACGATATCGAACGGTTGTGTCTGGCGATGGCGAATGGCTACAAGCTGGTCATCAAGACAATGTATGCAGCCGGCCAGCATGAAACTGACCGGCTTGCCTTTGGCCGTGTGGTGCGTGCTGCGGTCCGTCAGCTGGCGGCGGCACTTTTGCACAGCTACCGCTACTATCGCCCCGAGCCACCGTTTGTGTTTCTTGAACTGAACCAGCTCTATCGCCTGGCCCGGCACCACGGCATTCATGACTGGCTGGATGACAATGAAACCGACAGTACGATCACGCTTGCAGCAACCTACCAGGCGGTCTGCCTGCTGTCGTTGCTGGACCCGTTTGCTGCCGAAGAGGGGCAGGCGGACCTGTATTACCGCACGCTGTTGCAGTATGCCGGCAAGATCCGCATCGTACCCGGTAACAGTTGGCAGGGCGTCCCGGAAGGTCTGTTTTTTATTGACCTGATGAGTGACAGCCGGCCACGCCACTGTGTGTTCCTGACCTCCCCGGTCGAGGCGGAAGACCCCTACCTTATCGATGCCCGTACGATCCTGCAGTTGATGCATAAAATGCTGCTGGCGCTTTCAGCGGAGCGGCGCCGCCAGCGCAGTGAGGCAGCCATTCTGCGGCAGCTGCTACCGGAAGTGACACCGCGCGACAAGCGCCGCAGCCGGCGCCAGCTTGGCGGGAGCTGGATCCATGTGGTGGTCGGCCTGGAAGCCATACACGACTGGCTGGTGAGTCACAGGAATGATGAGGCACCGGAGCCGCAGCGCTGGGTGATTCGCGACCGTAGCGAACAGGGTTACCGGCTGGGGTGGAGTCAGGGTTCGGCGAGTACCCTGCAGGTTGGTGACCTGGTCTGTGTGGTGGGTGATGGCGAGAAACCGGATGCGGCTTTCCGGCTGCTGGCCGTGCGCTGGGTGCGGGATGAACGTGAAAAAGGGACCGAACTGGGGGTCGAGGCATTCCAGGGGGTACCGGCGCCGGTCGAGCTTGAGCTGGATAATGAGGAAGGTGAAAAGATACGACGGTGTGCTCTTTTTATCCCTTCATCCGGTGAAGAGGGTTCGAGTGCACGTCTGGTCGTGCCTGCCGGACTGTGTTCACCCGGGCACCAGGTGCTGATCCATGTGGGAGACCGGGAGGTCGGGGTGACCTGTACCGAACACGTTGAGCAGGCCCCGGGATTTGATTGTTTTGAGTTTACATCAGCAGGTTGAACAATGAATACAAAACGAAACAGGCGCAGTCAGGGGAAAGGCGGGAAAATCCCGGTTGAAGTGGAAATGACACCGGAAACCAAGTGCGGTTTCTGCACCAACACCCAGTGTTGTACCTATATCAGCCAGGAAATCGATACACCACGCTCCAAGGAGGATTTCGATTTCCTGCTCTGGCAGATCTCGCACCGTGATATTCGTGTCTACAAGGACGAGGGCAGCTGGTACCTGCTGGTCGACAATGCCTGCACACATATCCTGCCGGACGGCCGTTGTGGCATCTACGATGACCGCCCGCAAATTTGCAGGGATTATTCCAATGACTACTGTGAATTCGATGCCCCCGCAGAAGAAGGCTTCGAGCTGTATTTCGACGGCTATAAATCATTACTGAAATACTGCAAAAAACGCTTCAAGCGCTGGGGCCAGCGCCCCTACTAATTTTTTCAACCCGTCATTGCGAGCGTAGCGCGGCAATCTTTTTGAATCTGGTGCCAGACTGAAGGAGATTGCCGCGCTACGCCCAAAGAACCCCTGCGGGGTTCATTATGGGTACCACACCCTTCGGGTCGAGGCATCGCAATGACGGAGTATTAAGTCAGACCTTCCAGTAACTCATTAAAGCTTTCTATCGCAATAAAGTCTTCCGTTTGTTTTGGCGCTGCCCTGGTGTCAGGCAGGCGCACTGCGCGCAGGTAGCGAATACCATAGTCACGCGCGGCACGCAGCACCGGCAGGCTGTCATCGACGAATAATGTACGGTTCGGGTCGAACGGGTCTTCCTGTGCCAGCCGCGGCCAGAACCTGGCATCCTCCTTGGGAATGCGGAAGGCGTGTGCACAGATCAGGTGGTCGAAGTGTTCCGCCAGCCCGGTGCTGGACATTTTCAGTTCCACCACCTTGTGGTGGGCATTGGTCAGCAGTGCAATGCGCTTGTCCATGGCGCGCAAGGCCTGCAGAAATTCAGCAACATGGGGATGTACCTGGATCAGGTGCTCCAGTTCGCGCTTCAGGGCACTGATATCCAGCCCCAGTTCCCGGCTCCAGTAGTCAACGCAATACCAGTCGATCGTCCCTTCCACGGCACGGAAGCGCGGGAACAGTTGCTTTTTGGCCTCGTCCACGCTGATGCCATGTTTTTCGGCATAACGCAGGGGGACGTGTTCCTGCCAGAAATGATTGTCAAAATGCAGGTCCAGCAGGGTGCCGTCCATGTCCAGGAACACGGTGTCGATATCTTGCCAGGGCAACGGGTGGGTCATGGTGCTTAATCGGGCCGCGGGGATAGCGTATGATACGGCCTTCCTGACCATGCGTGAAGCAGCGAGAGATATCGATGAATGTGTGTGATTACCTGAATGATGTGCGCCAGCTGGCGAAACAGGCCGGAGAGAAAATTCTTGAGGTATACGGCACTGAATTTTCCGTGCAGGACAAGGACGACAAGTCGCCACTGACTGCTGCGGATATGGCATCGCACAATACCATTGTCGCAGGTCTGAAAGCCCTTGCGCCGGATATCCCCGTGCTGTCGGAAGAGGATGCAAAAATTCCTTTCGAGGAGCGCGCTTCCTGGAAGACCTACTGGCTGATCGATCCGCTCGACGGTACAAAAGAGTTTATCAAGCGCAACGGTGAGTTCACGGTAAACATCGCACTTATCCACGAGGGTAAGCCGGTGCTGGGTGTCGTGTATGTCCCGGTGACGGGTGTGACCTACGCCGCCTGTGAAGGTCAGGGCGCGATCAAGGAGGTCCCCGGAGAAGGTGAACGCGAGATCCATGTACGTAAGCTGTCCGGTGGCCCCGTGGCCGTGGTGGGCAGTCGTTCCCACCAGGGGGATTCACTGAAGGCGTTCCTGAAAAAGCTGGGCGAGCATGAAATTGTCAGCATGGGCAGTTCGCTGAAAATCTGCCTGGTGGCGGAGGGTGCCGCAGACGTGTACCCGCGTCTCGGGTTGACCTCGGAGTGGGATACGGCGGCGGCACACTGTGTGGTGGAGCAGGCGGGCGGCCACCTTACCGATCTTGAAATGCAGCCGCTACGCTACAACACCAAGGATTCCCTGCTGAACCCGTTTTTCTTCGTATTCGGTGACGATAGCAGAAACTGGTCAGAATACCTGTAGGAGCGGGCTTGCCCGCGAACAGGAGTTTTAGAAGCCACAGTACCGTTCGCGGGCAAGCCCGCTCCTACGGGATTCTCAGGTGCTTTGACCTCTTGAAAAAGAGCGGGTCAGGTGAGCCAGCAGTAGTACTGCCAGCAAGGCACCGATACTGTCTGCCACCCAGTCCAGGACTTCCGGGCTTCGGCCGGGTATAAACGACTGGTGGAACTCATCGCTCATGCCATACAGGCTGGCGATAAAGGCACCAGTCAGTGCCTGGTTACCGGTATATCCTGAAAAATCCAGACGCCTGGCACCCAGCAGCAGTATGCCAAGCAGTCCGTACGCTCCCGCATGAAACAGCTTGTCCTGGCCGGAAAACAGGGAAGGTGTGTCAAGTGTGGGCTGGTGGGACAGCCAGAACAGTACACCCATCCAGGTGACAGCCAGTATGAGTGACAGGCGATGGATGTTCATGTTCTTCAGGCGACAGATTGTGGTGCGTGAGGCACCAGGGAGAACAGTTTCTCGCTGAGTTTACGGCCGTAATCTTCACGGTTCGGTTGCGACAGGCTGGCTTCGGTTGCCAGACTGTCGTTGAACAGGACCGGTTGTTTCCAGCTTTCCAGCAAACTGTAGAGTTCGTCGTCTATCTGGTCAGGTTGTTGATCGAGCTCAACCAGTAATACATCCAGTTCAGTGCCTTGCAGGCTTTTCAGGCCCTGTGCAGTCAACGGTATTTCGGCAACTGCCAGGATGTTGAACTCCGACAGCAGGCGCGACAGGTAGATTCTGAGCAATTCGGATTCTGCCGCGATGGCAATGCGTAATTGCCCGTCATTGCGGGTTTGCGGTGCGGTTGTTTCGACAGACTGCAAGGGTTTGACCGCGACAGGCACTGCACTGACAGGGCGGTCGGGTGCTGCCGTGGTTTTGTTTTGTGCAAACAGCCCGCCCTGTTGCTTGTCGCGCGCTACATCGCTGACCAGTCTGGCATCGATATGTTCGCGTTGTTCGGCATAGCCATATACCAGGGTAGTATCACACAGCAGGTTGATCAGGCGCGGTACGCCACCGGTGGCCGCATAGACCTGGCGGCAGGCTTTTTCTGTGAACAGGTCAGGACTGCCGCCCGCTTTTTCACAGCGGTGACGGATGTAATCGATGGTTTCCTGTTCATCCAGTGGTTCCAGGTGGTAATCAACACCGATGCGCTGGGCGAACTGAACCAGGTCCGGGCGGCGCAGGGTATCACGCAACTCGCGTTGGCCGACCAGGATGATTTGCAACACCTGGTCCTTGTCGGCATTGACGTTGGACAGCATGCGCAGTTCTTCCAGGGTTTCCGCCGACATATTCTGGGCTTCATCGACAATCAGTACCGTGCGTCGGCCGCGGGCATATTCCTGGATAATGAAATCCATAAAGTCCTGGTACAGCTCCACCTTGTTCTTGTCATGGTGGGGCAGGTCATAGGCGAGCGCGATCCATTGCATCAGGTCGCCGAAGGTCTGGTGGGTATTGGAAATCAGGCCCACCCGGATGCTGTCATCGATCTGGTTGAGCAGTTGACGTATAAGCGTGGTCTTGCCGGTGCCAATGTCACCGCTGATCACGGTGAAGCCGGCCTGGTTCATCAGGCCGTATTCCAGCAACGTGAGCGCCATGCGGTGCTTGTTGCTCAGGTACAGGAAACCGGAGTCAGGCAGCAGGGAAAAGGGTTTTTCCCGGAAGTTGTAAAAACTCTCGTACATCGTGGGCGTCCCGGCTAGGCGGGGTTACCAGCCTTGTTGAGGACCGTGCCGAGTACATTGGTGCTCGACAGCAGGTCGAGTGCATTCTCAACTTCCTGCCGCGAGGTTTTGCCTTCCTCGACAACCAGCAGTGCAGCATCGACATAAGGCGCGAATGCCAGTGCATCTGCTGCGCTTAATACCGGCGGCAGGTCAAACACAATAATGCGCCCGGCATAGCGATTCTTCAACTCATCGACCAGGTGCGTCATCTTGGGTGAGTTCAGCATTTCCGCGGAATTGAGCATGGCGGCACCCGCCGGCAGGAAGGTCAGGTGCTCGATTTCCTTTGGATGAACAAGCAGTTCATTTAACGGGGTATCTTTTGTCAGGTAATCGTTCAGACCGGGGCCATCTGGCAGCCCCAGGTGCTGATGCAGGCTGGGATGACGCAGATTCGCGTCCACCAGCAGCACGGTATGGTCGATTTCCATGGCAATGCTGGCTGCCAGGTTGAGTGCGGTGAGCGATTTGCCTTCACCGGAACCGGGGCTGGTAACAGCCAGCACATTCCAGTTGTTCTCGTCCAGGCGCTGCAACACCTGGGTGCGCAGCATTTTGTAGGCATCGGTGAAATCACAGGGGTCAAAGCCGGTGATAACCCGGTTCCTGCGCAATGTGGTTCTGGAGACATCGACATTGCGGGTCTGGGAATAGGTGATTTCTTCTGCCGGTATATGGGCAGGCCCCTCTCTGGTCGGGGTGCTGGCAGGCTGACCCTGGCGTTCTGCGCGTGCGCGTTCGAGTGCTTGTTTGATACGTTCCATTATTTGATTACCTTGATGATCGCATCAGGTATTGATGACGACGTCAGCCTTTCTGAGCGCCTTGTACCAGAACACATCGAGCGGCATCCAGAAGTTATGTAGCAGTGTGATGGCGATGATGATGGCGCCGATAAGGGCCGCGGCTCGCCGTATCGTTTTGCCCTTGCGACGGGATTTCTCGCGGTCGCTTTCGAGGTAGGGGATGACGGCGAGGGGGGGTGCGCCGGCGGCGGAAGCCAGTCCCTTGCTGCCACGAACAGAACTGTCGAGACTTTCTGCAACGGCGGCATAGCCGATGCCGCTGCCCAGTGCCAGCACGAAGCTGAGGAACAGGATGGCAGGGCGGTTCGGGCTGATCGGTTCTTCCGGCAGAATCGGTGGCTCGACGATTTCAAAGCGTTCGCCCTTGCTGTCTTTTTCCAGTTCCTGGGCAATTTCGGCGGAGGTCAGTTTGAGGCGGATATCCTGGTATCGTGCCACTGCATTTTGCAGATCGCGCCGCAAGGTCGAGTATTTACGCTCAACCTGTGGTGTCTCGGTCAGGCGCTGTTCGTAGTCATCGAGTTTTTTCCCCAGGTTTTCTTTCTTTGCCCGCAGCGAGCGGATCTGGTTGTCGGCCGCTTCAATCTGGGTCTGAATCTGGATATAAGCCGGGTTATCCGGGTTGTCGGCCGCAGATGAGGCCAATTTGGTGGTTGCAGGGCTATCCGCTACTGATTGCTCAAGTGCCTTGATCTGGCGTTCCAGCTTGATCACATCCGGGTGCTCTGGCGAATATTTCTTGCGCAAGGTACCAAGTTCTCCGCGCAGTGCTTCGATCTGCTTCAATTGCTCAGCTGAGCTGTCGACCAGTCCGGTTTCTTTCTCCAGGCCTTCAATTTCCCGTTTGGTACGGATGACGTCCGGGTGATCCGGGGAGTAGCGTGCCAGTAAACGTAAATATTCCGTGCGCAAGGCCTGCAGACGGGTTTTGGGATCGAGTGCGGCATCGGCACCAAACGGTTTCAATTGCGCGAGCTGACTTTGCAGATAAATCCGGGTTTGTTCCTGGGCGCGAATCTGGGTATCGATATCCGATATTTCATCTTCGGTCCGATTCATCACATTCAGATTGAGTTGCTGAAGTTCAGGCAGTGTATTCGCGTGCTGTTCCTTGAACGTGGCAAGTTTGGCCTGAAGATCCTGAATTTCCTTGTTCAGGCGCTGAGATTCCTGATGAAGGAAATCGTAGGTTTCACCGGCTTTTTCCGCGCGTTCCTTGAGATTTTCCTTGAGATACAGGCTCATCAGTTCGTTGGCAACTTTCTGAACCTGTACTGGGTTCTCGCCACTAAAACTCAGCTGGAAAGCAATAGTGGCAGCTGTAGGACGTCCAGTGCGTGGGTCAACGACAGATGCATCTATGAGATCCAGGCTGATGTTGTCGCGCATTTCCGAGATGATTTCTTCGGTTGTCAGACGCTTGCGTTCATCCGTATAAAGATCATACTTATCAATGAGTTCAAGAAGATTCGGGCGCGCCATAACCTTCTGGCTGATGGCCTGGATACGCTGTGATGCAAAACTGGTGACCGTGGAGCGCACCATTTCCGGAGGTATGTCCTGCTCCTTGATCAGAATGGTCGCTGAAGACTTATAGGTGGCTGGCCACAACCACGCCGCCAGTGCGCCGATCAGGAAAACCGTCACTGCAATAACAAGTATACTGGTACGACGTCTTTTGAATGCGTCTAAATAATCTGAAAAATCAAGCGTTTGTTCTTCCATTTCTTTCCCTTTCGCGCCCGGGGAACTGCGACAACGCGTACGCGACCCTCCCCCAAATACAGGCCGCTAGCGGGAAACAGCAATTCTAGGCCAGCGGTAGGTCAGCGTCAAATACGCGGCGTTCTGTGTCGCGTCATCCGTGATGTCATCAAAAGTCTGTTTCCTGTAGCGGTAACTGCCGGATAAACTCCAGAATTTTTTCATAGCCCAGCTGAAAGTGGGTTCAATCTGGTAGTAATTTCGGTTCAGGCTGCTGCCGACATTATTGTTGGATTGGCTGTTGTAGAATTCCAGGTTCAGGCTGGCCGACAGAATTTCGTTGAACCGGTAGAGGCTGGTTGAGCGCAGGCGGGTAACTTCGATGGGTTGGCCGTTGATATCGTTACTGATGTCGCGGGTAGCTGATAAGCTGGTTTCGCCACGCAGAAAGTTTTTGGTGATACTGGCGCTGAAGGTTGTGCCCCAGTCGCGGTTGGTCACGTCCTGGGTTAGTAGGACAAGGCCTATTCTTGTATTGCCTGATAAAATAGGTATTCGACTGGTCTGTGAAACGTCCACTTCAGTTCGGCGGACCCCAATAAACAGCGAACCAGACAGAGTCTCGCTGAACTGATGTGAAGCACCAGCCTGCAGATTCACATTGGTTGATTCCACGTCGTTGTTGCTGCTGGATTTGCTGCCCGATAGTGTGATTGACGCTGTTGTCTTTTCATTAATGACATTGCTCAAAGATACCTGGGCTGAGTTAAGTGTGAAATCTGCAAAATTAGTTCGGCTAGTGTTGTTGTATTCAACATCACTAAAGCCGTAACTGGCGCTTATCCGGGTGCGTTCACTGAATGAATAGGTCCAGTTCGGGCTGA
>JALVCM010000310.1 GCA_027010005.1 Thiohalobacter sp. | reverse complement strand
TTCTTGAGATCGTGCATGACATAGGCTGACAGGCGGCTGCAGGCCTCGAACTGGCGTGCCTGTGACAGTGCCTGCGACGCGTCCAGCTGTGCAAGATGCGCCGCCGACTGGCGGCCCATGATGCGCAACAAATCGTAATCTTCCCAGTTCATGGAATGCGTGACCTGGGGACGGGAAAGCACAATAAAGCCGGACAGCCTGTCGTGAAAGATCAGTGGCACAATCAGCCACGCACCCTCGACCCTGTCCAGCCACGCCGGCAACCGCAGGTCCTTGTAGCCATGTGGTGACAAGCGGTATTCCTCACAGTTGATGATCCACTCCTGGTCACGCATGTAATGGACCAGCGTGCTGCCTGCCTCCACTGTCATGTCATTATTGTCGACCGACATCTCCCAGCTGGCCACCGGACGGTATTGCCCTGCCTCACGGTAAAGCCACAAGGCACCACCGGGACATTCGTGTACCTCGGCAAGTGCCTTGATGGTTCGCTCGCGGAGTTTTTCGTCCGGCTCGGACGATGTCAGCGTGTTAATAAAGCGCAGCCACTCTTCCCGGTATTCAAACTTGTAGTGGAAGAAATGCTTGTTGATAAAAACACGCAGCCTGGCGCGCAGCTGTCCCGAGAACAACAACACCATCAACATCAGGACTGCACCAAACAGGAAAATAACCTCGGCTACCGTCCCCCAGGTACCGCCATATTGCTGGATAAAGTAGCCACCGGCCCCCATTGCCAGCAGGTACAGGCCGGAACCCAGCAATGCCGCGGTATGGAATACGACCCGTCGCGAAACAAAGATATCCAGCGACCATTGCGGGTCGCGTACCGCGGCAACACCGATAACGGGGACCACGATAGCATTGATAAAGCCACGCGCCTGCCAGAGCAGCGGGTCAACACCACCAAACAGCAAGGCGTGTGAGTAAAGGTAAAAGTCGTAGGCAAAGATGGCGCCGAGACCAATACAAAGGTATTTCACCGATCGGCGGGATTCGGGTCTTGCATTGCGAATGAGCTGCTCGACCAACGCAAGGCCGACAACCGCCATAACAAGGAAGCCGGCAAATAAAAGATCGATGCCGGCAACAACTGCGGAGGTACTCCCGGAGACACCACGGTACATCACCAGCGTGGTGAGTAATAGCGTGAACCCGGAAAGCATGCTGACGCTACGCCGAAAATAACCGGAAGACTCTTTGGCATCCGCATACGCCGCACTGAGTACACGTACGACAAAGACAAGCAGAAACAAATCCCGCAAGGGTTCGAGCAGGTAAGACAGTAATGCCGGATTATTCCCGTGGGTACTCAGTGCCGTAATACCCATCCATACGGCACTGACCCAGGAGGCCAGCATCAGGGCATTCTTGTGCGGCCGGTTGCGTTGACCGGTCATCAAGACCAGTGCCGTGATCAGGAAAACCACGGCACCGACTGCGTAGCTGATTACTCCGATGCTATCCATCCAGATAATTGTCCGAAAATTGTCATGGCGGGCCGACTGCAGCGTTGAACGCGCCCTGAAGCAAGCTGTTGACTATAACGCTGTGACAGGGTTGTCGGCCAGTCTGACAGAACGATGCGCAGGAAAAATCTACACCAGATCTGCTCGCACGGCGCTATGACTATGATTTACGGCAGATTTATCCGGAACTTTAGCCCCACCACCCATGCCTGAACAGCGGATGATGGGGCAATTCTTTACAATAACCCCAGTGTGGTGCGGGCTTCCTCAATACCCTGGTAACTGTAATCGCCCTCTGTCGCCTTGCCAAGATGCGCTTTCGCGGCTTCCTTGTTGCCCTGCTTGTAGTAGGCCATGCCAAGGTGGTACTGGAACACGGGAACATTCGGGGCTTTCTCTACCACACCTTTGAGAATCTCTACAGCCTTGTCGTAATCACCCTTGCGGTAATAGACCCAGCCGGCGGTATCGAGGAAGGCGGGTTGATTGGTTTTTTCCAGCATTGCGGCCAACTCGGCAGCTTTGGCCAGGCTTGCTTCATCATTGCGGTGGTCAGCAAGGAGGGCAGCCAGATTGTTGGTGCTGACGGCGTTGCCGGGTTGTTTTTCAAGCACCTTCTCATAGACCTCGATGGCAGCGTCATAGTCTTTCTGCTTTTCGCGTATTCCAGCCAGTCCAATCAAAAGGCGGGGGTCGTCAGGTAGCTGTTTCAGTCCCTGCTCATACACTTGCGCTGCACCGGCAAGGTCTTTCTTTGCCACACGCGTCTGTGCCAGTTGTGTGTAAACGTTGGCACTGGATGGATTGATTTCCAGCTGCCGCTCGAATGCTGCCTCAGCCCTGGCAAAATCCTTCTTCGCCATATAGACAACGCCCAGCAAATCATTGGCCGACCTGTGCTCAGGATTTTCTTCCAGAATAGTTTTCAAACGTTGCTCAGCCCGGGCTGCTTGACCTTGCTTCAGTTCGAGGTTTACCAGGGCGGCAAGTACTTCAACTGAGTCTGGCGCCTTTTTGAGCGCTGTTTTGTACTGACTAATCGCAGCGGCAGGATCTCCCTGCTCAACCAGC
>JALVCM010000309.1 GCA_027010005.1 Thiohalobacter sp. | reverse complement strand
AGCCGAAAATGGGGTCCCATTCGACCATCGACAGGCCGGAACCGGTCAGGCGGGTGACGCCCCCCAGAACCACCATGGCGAAGATCATGGCGCAGCACAACAGCAGCCAGCCGGCGACCTGTTTGCGTGCCGTGTCTGTCATCTGCTCGGGAAATCGGGGCATAGGGTGGTACCAGCTGGTTGTAAAACGTCATAATTATAACGGATGTTGTTGCGTCATGCCGCGGGCTGTTACAACATGGAGTCTCCCTGTGCAGACAGCTGAATCCTGTGGACTGAACCCGATGGTGCGAAATCTGTTGATCTTTGTGGTGGCCGTGCTGGTGTTCTGGCTTGGCGCAGATTTGCTGATCAGGCAGCAGCCGGAAAAGGGTGGGCCTGAGACGCCAGTCGTTAGCCCGCCTTCTGAACTCGAGTCGATTGTTCCCCCGTCAGACAATGGTGGTGCCCGACGTTACGCGGACATCAGTGTGCACACCCCCGAGGAGCTCGAGTTGTTGTTTGACCGGGTCGAGGCTTTGCTGGAGCGACCGAAAAGCGAGGCCGAGGCGCCGATTATTTCACTGGTGCTGCATGGGCCGGAAGTTGAATTTTTCGCCCTGAAGAACTACAAGCGCTACAGGAAACTCGTTGACCGGGCCGCGCGGCTGGCTGCATTCGGTGCAATAGATATGAGTATCTGCCAGACACAAATGCGCCGGCGGGGGATTGGCAAGGATGAGGTGCCTGCCTTCCTGCGCCAGGTGCCGTTCGGACCGGCCGAGGTGGAGCGTTTGCGTAAACAGGGCTATATCGCCATGTAACGCACTAGAGCAGTTCCGCGGCGCAGACTTCCCCATAGCGGTCGAGCGTCAGTCGCAGCCGTCCCTGGCAGGGTACACGGCCTGCCTGGCTTCCCGAACCTTCCAGAAGAATCTCCTCGAATTGCACCAGCGCAATGACATGATGGTCATTTTGTTCGATGATTTCATAGAACAGCGAGGTGGTATCAATCCAGCCATTCTGTGAACAGAATGCTGTCAGCTCCCGGCAGGACATCAGGTAGCGTTCGATATTTTCCCTCAGGCGGTGCATGACGGGTTACGAATGAAGGCCCTTGTCGTTATGGATGTAGCGGCTGGGATCGTCCGGCCGGGCAGCGAGATAAGCCTGACGGGTCGCCTCGGATTCAAAGTAGATTTTGGTTTGCGCAACGCCCCCGCCCTCAATGATAAAGGGATGGTGTTCGAGGTCCTGTACACGGTTGCCGGTAACAGGGTCGATAGTGGTCACGATCATGATCCAACCTCCTTCCAGACCGCATATACAACCCTCCGGTCCGGATCCGGTGACCTGACTCAAAGTATAGATGGCATTGGCGAGGCAACAAGCGTCAAAAAACAGTCGGCTGGAGGTGGTGCAGGTTACAGGAAGAGCGTGAGTACCCCGGTATAGCCGTAGAGGCGCTGGTTGGAAATTTCCCCGTTGGCAAAAAAACCGACCAGCGGGAAATCCCCCAGGGTGTCGCGAATCATCTCCAGCTCGACTGATTCCTCGCCAAACAATGCCTTGCCACGGCCAAGGCAGGATACGTAGACGCCACCTTTGGGCGCTGACGAGAGGCGTCGTTTGAGATCATCGAGCATCCGCTGCATGTCTTCGGTGGCGCTCTTGCCGTCACGGCGGCAGAACTGGATGGGCTGGCCCGGCATGACGATATCACCGATCGCAATGCGCCCGCCGTCGCTGTCTACCCCGACCAGGTTGCGCACCAGGTAGTCGCCTGTGTCGGATTCCCGGATCGGCAGGCCGGCAAAAATATAGCCAGCCGCCCGGTTCAGGTCACGGGCAAGAATTTCACCGATGTCTTCCTTGAGTACATCCAGTGCCGGCCGGTCATCAATGCGGTTGATGACATTGTTGTCACAGTTTGAAATGACATGCACATCAGCAATGGGCGTACAGCCCTGCGTCAGGCCGGTCAGGATCGGTTGCTGCGGGTTGAATACGATACCGGACAGGCCGCCATCCACGATGTCATCGGCAATCTGTGGATGCGTCCCGTGGGAGGAACTCAGCCCACCCACCAGGAACCCGCCGGGCAGCGAGGCATCCAGTTGTTGCAGCAATTGCGGCAGACTGCCATTGGCAGGGTCACCGTGCAGTATGGCGGTGTGTGAGTCTGACTGGCTCAGCCAGCCGTCCCAGCTAGCGGGCAGGTTGTCCGCGGCGCGGTTATAGAAGGGCAGTATCCTGAAACTGTCGTCAGGCAGGCTGCCGACCATGACAGCCATGGCCGATGCCTGTGAGTACTCCTTGCCGGTGGCGCAGATGGCCATTCCGACCGTGCCGACCCAGTGTGTTACCCCGGTTTCCCTGCGCAGCTGGTCGAGGATCGGTGTGGCCAGGTCGGCGTACAGATCGGTCATGTAGAGAAAGCCGACATTCGCCTGTGCCGGCACCGGGCCAATCTGCTGCAGGCACTGTTTTACGGCTTCGCTCCAGTCCCGGGAGCAGGCGTGGCCGAGCAGGAATTTGCGGGGTTCGGACATAATGTGACCTGA
>JALVCM010000308.1 GCA_027010005.1 Thiohalobacter sp. | reverse complement strand
ACCCCACAGCAGGGCGATCCAGCCGGCAATCGCCAGGTAAGGCCCGAACGGGATCGGCTGGGCGCGGTCGCGGCCCTGTATCAGGATCATGGCGCCACCCAGCACGGCACCGACGGCTGACGACAGCAGGACGATCATTGGCAGCGCCTGCCAGCCCATCCACGCACCCAGCAGGGCGAGCAGTTTGAAGTCTCCGTAGCCCATGCCTTCCTTGCCGGTGACCAGCTTGAACAGCTGGTAGACCGTCCACAGTGAGAGATAGCCGGCAATGGCACCGATCAGACTATCGCGGATGTCGGCAAAGACCGGGAACAGGCTCAGCAGCAAACCCAGCCAGAGGAAAGGCAGGGTAATGGCGTCGGGCAATAACTGGTGATCGATATCGATCATGCTCAGCGCAATCAGCGCCCAGGTCAGCAGCAGGGCGGCGGCAGTCTGCCAGCCAAAGCCGAAGTGCCAGGCGACGACCACAGAAAGAATACCGGTCAGAAGCTCGATAAGCGGGTAGCGCAGGGAAATGGCAGCCTTGCAGGACGAGCACTTGCCTCTTAGTATCAGGTAACTGAGCACCGGGATATTTTCGTAGAAACGGATCTTGTGGCTACACGACGGACAGCGTGATGCGGGGCGGGACAGGGAGAACGGCGCCTCTTCTCCGGCATCATCTACTTCGCCTGTAAATTCCCGGGCCTGTGCCTTCCATTCCCGCTCCATCATGACAGGCAGGCGGTAAATGACGACATTCAGGAAACTGCCGACCATCAGGCCAAGCACAAAAACAGTGGCAAGAAAGAATGTGAGGCTGCTTTCGAGCAGTGAAATGAGTTCCATGGGGAGAGTTTACCCCACGGCAGCCCTGCCGTGGGGTATGGCTTTACTAGATGACAGAACCCATTTTGAAAATCGGCAGGTACATGGCCACAATCAGGCCGCCGACCAGGATGCCGAGCACGGACATGATGAGGGGTTCCAGCAGGCTGCTGAGTCCATCCACGGCATCATCGACTTCGGCTTCGTAGAAATCGGCTACCTTGCCCAGCATGGCATCCAGAGAACCGGATTCTTCACCGATTGCGACCATCTGTACCACCATGTTCGGAAACAGCCCGGTCTGGTTCATCGTGAGCTGTAGCTGCTGGCCGGTTGCGACATTGTCGCGCATTTGCAGTATCCCGATCTTGTAAACCTCGTTACCGGCAGCGCCGGCCACAGATTCCATGGCTTCGACCAGCGGGACACCCGCCGCGAACATAGTTGAAAGTGTTCGTGCATATCGGGCTATGATGGCCTTGGTAACAATTTCACCGACTATCGGGGCCTTCAGGATCATACGGTCCAGTGTGTGGGCGAATTTTGGTGACCTCAGTTTGGCCTGTTTGAAACCATACGCCAGGCCGACAACACCAAGTAGCGCTACCCACCAGTTAGCCTGCATCCATTCAGACAGGTTGACAACCAGCTGTGTAAAGGCGGGAAGTTCTGCACCAAAGCCGTTGAAGAGTGATTCGAACTGAGGTACCACAAAAATAAGCAGAATAGCGGTGACGACGAATGCGACGACGACGACGGCAGCCGGGTAGGTCAGTGCCTTCTTGATCTTGGCCTTCATGGCCTCGGTTTTTTCCTTGTAGGTCGCAATCTTGTCGAGTAACCCCTCGAGAATACCGGCTTGTTCACCGGCGGCGACCAGGTTGCAGACCAGTTCGTCGAAATGCAGCGGGTGCTTGCGTAATGCGTCAGCCAGTGTGCTGCCAGACTCGACATCGGCCTTGATGGTAAGAATCAGTTCCTGCATGCCGGGGTTTTCATGTCCTCGTCCGATAATTTCAAACGATTGGACCAGTGGAACACCGGCAGACATCATGGTGGCGAGCTGTCGGGTAAATACGGAAATATCCTTGGGAAGGATTTTGCTGCTTTTGGCAGAGCTGAAAAGGGTGGACTTTTTACGTACCTTGATGGGGTTTATACCCTGTTTGCGCAAGTCCGCCTTGACCATGGAAGGGTTTGTCGAGTGGGTCTCACCCTTGACCTTGTTGCCCTTCCGGTCTTTGCCTTCCCATGTAAATACGCTGGGTTTGATCGTTGCTGTTGCCATGATCTAGTCCTTGGTTACTCGGTTGATTTCTTCCAGGCTGGTGACGCCCTGACTGACTTTTTTCAGGCCGGATTCGCGTAAGTCAGCAATGCCTTCTGATCTGGCCTGGTCGGCTAACTGGATAGCATTACCGCCTTCCATAATGATACGGCCCATCGCTTCGGATACCGGCATAACCTGATACACACCGACACGCCCCTTGTAACCGTCAGCGCACTGGTCACAGCCCACGGCTTCGTAGGTTGTGATGCCATCAAGATCTTCTTCCCGGAAACCCTCCTCGATCAATGCATGTTTCGGGATATCTACCGGTTTCTTGCAGTTGCTACACAGTCGACGTGCCAGGCGCTGTGCAATAATCAGGTTGACGGATGAAGCGATGTTGTAGCTTGGTACGCCCATGTTCGCCAGTCGTGTCAGGGTTTGTGGTGCATCATTGGTATGCAAG
>JALVCM010000307.1 GCA_027010005.1 Thiohalobacter sp. | reverse complement strand
GTACTGATGCTGTTCCTGGCCAACTTTCGCGCCACACTGCTGGTACTGATGTCTGTACCGATTTCTATCGGGCTGGCACTGATGGCGATGGCTTACTGGGGTGTGTCAGCAAACCTGATGTCACTGGGTGGACTGGCGATTGCCATTGGTATGATGGTGGATGGTTCCGTGGTCATGATGGAACATATTTTCAGTCACCTGACGGAACCGGATGCCGAACACAAGGACTTTATTAAAAAGAAAGTCGCACCGGGTGATGAACACCCGTACGACGCCGAACACGACGCACATGGTATTGCACTGCGCATCCAGGAGTCCGCCCGGGAAGTCGGACGACCGGTATTCTTCGCCGTGATGATTATTATCATTGTATTTGCTCCCTTGTTCAGCCTGGAAGGTGTTGAAGGTAAACTGTTCCAGCCGATGGCAATTTCCATCGTACTTGCCATGCTGGCATCGCTGCTGGTCGCACTGATCGTAGTGCCGGCGTTTGCCACCTACCTGTTCAAGCGTGGTGTAAAACACAAGGAAAGCCTGGTCATGCGTCCACTTGAAAAGTTCTACCGGGCCGCATTGCCAAAGGCGCTGCACAGCCGGAAACGCGTGGTCGGCTCCGCACTACTTCTGTTTATCGGCTCACTGGTCATGGTGCCTTTTCTCGGGACAGAGTTTGTCCCGGAACTGGAGGAAGGCACACTCAACATCCGTGTGACACTGGCGCCCTCTTCCAGTCTTGATACTGCACTGGGCGTCGCCTCCAAGCTGGAAGCACAGCTGATGACCTTCCCGGAAGTACTGTATGCCACAAGCCGCGTCGGCCGTGCCGAGATAGGCGGTGACCCGGAACCGGTTTCCAACGTGGAAATCTTCGTTGGACTGAAGCCGGTGGATGAGTGGACCAGCGCAAAGAACCGGCCGGCACTGCAGAAACTGATGGAAGAGAAAATGTCGGTCCATCCCGGGCTGCTGTTCTCCTTCTCGCAACCGATTGCCACCCGTGTCGATGAATTACTTTCAGGTGTGCGTGCACAGCTTGCCATCAAGCTGTTCGGTCAGGATCTGGACATGCTGGCGAAGAAAGGCAGTGAGATCGAGGCACTGGTCAAGCGGGTGGAAGGTACACGTGGTGTCGCCATGGAACAGATCGGTGGTGAAGCACAGCTGGCAGTACGCCCGGACCGCGATGCACTGGCACGTTACGGTATCCCGGTTGCCCAGGTCATGGACCTGGTATCCGACGCTATCGGTGGACGGGCTGCCGGACAGGTCATCAATGGTAATGAACGTTATGACATCTACGTACGCCTGGCCAGGGAATACCGCGACAGCGTGGAAAGTATCCGCGGCCTGATGCTGCAGTCACCCGGCGGGGCCTGGGTAAGACTCAGTGACGTGGCCCAGGTTGCCATTGAATCCGGCCCACCACAGATACGCCGGGATGATGTGCAGCGACGCGTTGTCATCCAGTCCAATGTCGAAGGTCGTGACATGGGCGGACTGGTCACCGAGTTACAGGAACGTATCAATAGTGAAATTGACCTGCCGACCGGCTACACCGTTGTATTTGGTGGCCAGTTTGAAAACCAGCAACGGGCACAGGCACGCCTGATGATCGTGGTGCCTCTGTCACTGGGGCTGATTTTCCTGCTGCTGTATTTTGCCTTTGGTTCGATCGGACAGGCGTCATTGATTATGCTCAATGTACCACTGGCCCTGATTGGCGGTATTGCCGCCCTGTTCATCTCCGGGCAATACCTCTCGGTACCTGGCTCGATAGGCTTCATCGCCCTGTTTGGTGTTGCTGTGCTGAACGGTGTGGTCATGGTCAATGCCATCAACCAGCGCATCATTGACGGGGCCGATGCAGAACGTGCTGCCTACGAAGGTGCCATGTCCCGACTCAGGCCAGTGCTGATGACAGCCTCGATCGCCGCGCTCGGACTGATCCCCATGCTGCTATCGAATGGTGTCGGGTCTGAAGTGCAACGTCCGCTGGCGACTGTGGTAGTGGGGGGGCTGTTCTCGTCAACCGCGCTGACGCTGTTTGTCCTGCCCGTGCTGTACGAGGTGTTCTCGCGGGCTAAACTGGCGGAGCGGAAATAGACCGGGACGGAATTCCAGGGAAACTCCGATTAACGCGTCATTGCGAACGCAGTGCGGCAATCTCCTGCAGTTTGGCACAATGCCCCAAAGAGATTGCCGCGCTTCACTCGCAATGACGTGGATTCCGGGGTAATCAGGTTCCCTGGCGAAACAGGTAGTGCGGTGTATTCAGCCAGGCCCATAAGCGGGACAGGCGGGAGGGTGGTGCAACAGTCGCTTGTGCGGAATGACTGGCTGACTCCTGTGAGACAACAGGCGGCAAGACCTGCTCACGCTCCCGCTTCGCCTCGCGGGCACGCTGGATCTCGTCCGCCCGCTCGGAAGCACGGCGAAGCATGCTCGAATAATCGGCATAATCTGCCTTGCTTTCATCGACGCGTGTCGAACGAAACAGAACGCCGGTTCTTTTTGGTGTACTGCACATCAGCATCGTCTCCGGATACACC
>JALVCM010000306.1 GCA_027010005.1 Thiohalobacter sp. | reverse complement strand
TGACTTGCTATTGAATAAAACACGACTGGATTACATCTACCTTTCCAGGGTATTGCGGGGGTTATTTGCACTGCAGTGGTGTTTTATCACAATCAGGGGGGTAACAGATATGACGATTCAACCAGGCGGTTTGTATCGCAGGTTACTGATAATACTGGCATTCTCTGGCGTGTCATACATTCCGGTGAGCTACGCCGTGATGTGGGATGAATTATTCAAGGAACAGCTCGAAAGTGCTGAATCCGGTGACGCCGATGCCCAGTACGAAGTCGCGATCATGTATCTCAACGGACGGGGTGTTGAACAGGATTTTGATGCAACCCTGCTGTGGCTGCAGCGGGCTGCAGAAAATGGCAATGAGCAGGCAGCCAGCAAGTTACGAAGAATGGAAGGGCAGAGAAAGAAATTTGCTGCTGCATTGAAGCGCGCTGAATCCGGTGACAGCAAGGCACAATACGATGTCGGCATGATGTACCTGAAGGGTCGTGGTGTGAAGCTGGATGCCGCCAGTAGCAGAAAGTGGCTTGAGAAATCAGCAGCACAGTCTCATGAAAAAGCCATCACCCGACTTGCCATCCTGCTGATCAAGGGTGAGGGCGGCGCACGGGATTATAAACGGGCACGTGAGTTGCTCGACAGCATCAGTGATACCAGCGCCCTGGCCCAGTACTACCTGGGTGAACTGTACGCATCCGGGAGAGGGGTTACACAGAATTATGAAACGGCAATGAACTGGTACAAGAAGGCCGGGGAAAACGGTTTCAGTATGGCGGGTGGCAAGGTGATCAATATGCAGGAGGAGATACGCATGCAGGCCCGCCGTGAGAAAAATGCCCGCAAGGCAGCTGCACAGCAACAGGCTTCCGTTAACGCTGCGCAGCGTGAACAGGCCCGGCAGGCTGCTGTCAAAAAAGCCAAAGCAGCCAAAGTGGAAAAGGCAAAACAGGTCGCCAAAAAAGCGGCTGTAAAGGTCAGCCCGAAAGTCACCAAAGCCCCTGTCAAGAAGCTCTCTCCCTTGCAAAAACTGGCCGGTATCAAGTGGTCGGCGCGTAATAAACCGGTCGAATACCTTCCTTCATCCATTACGGAATGTGAGATGGAGGACAGTGTGCTCGTCTGTTTCAGTGAGGAACTGAAGCGGGAGAGTGGCAACCAGACCGTGCTCTACAAGGTGAAGTCCGAAGTGCACCAGGGCAAGGGCGGCTTCTCGATCGCCTACAGTAACCTGGTACTGGGCGTTGAGGACATGGAAGTACCAGATGACGAGGACGATGGTGCCGGGTACGATGACGACGAGGCCGATAAGGGCTTTTCCGTACGGACCGGCTGGACACGCGCGCACCAGGTGGAGTGCCGGATGGATGGTGACAGGGCCATGGACTGTGTGAAGAACAAGGCGCACCGTGTCCACGTCGTCGAAGACGTCAAGATTGCCGTGACCGGGGAAAAATAAGGAACCATCTGATTAATCCTGACTAATCCCAACTCAGGGCCCCGCCGGTCTGGTATTCCGTGACGCGTGTTTCAAAGAAATTCTTCTCCTTGCGCAGGTTGGCCTGTTCGTCCAGCCATGTCAGGGTGCATTGCGCGCCCGGGAAGGGTTCCTCGATCCCCAGCTGGTGGGCACGCCGGTTGGCAATGAAACGAAACTGCTCGATGTGGTCTTCCGCGCTGTAACCGAGGATGGCATCTTTCAGAATATAGCGTGCATAACCGGCTTCCGCCGCTTCGGATTCATCCCACATATCACGGATCGCTTTCGGGTCCGGCATGACATGGTTCTCGATAATGATCTGCTTCACGGTGCGGATACCGAAACTGCAGTGCATGACTTCGTCACGCATAATATATTGCAGTTGTTCCGCGCTGCCTTTCATCAGGCCGCGACGCTGCAGGGCAAAGATGGGACTGAAACCGTTGTAGAACCAGCAGCCTTCAAACACTGCACCGAAGAACATATAGGCCATCACGAAGTTTTCCAGTTCATCCCGGTCATTGAGGTCGATATCGGGTCGCAGCACAGAACTCAGGCGGCGATTGGCAACCTGGATCTTGTGATTGATTTCCGGTACTACACGATAGCGGTTATATATCTCACCCTGATCGAGGCCAATGGTTTCGATGCAGTGCTGGTAGGTCCAGGTATGCAGGGCTTCCTCGTAGACCTGGCGTGCCTGGTAGATCTGCAGTTCGGGTGCGCTCATCTTTTCCATTACTGCCAGACCGATATTGCGCATGGCAAGGATGTCTGATGTGGTCAGGTAGGACAGCACATTCTCGTACACGTGGCGTTCCTGTGGTGTCAGCGTATGGTGATAGTCATGCACATCCTGTGTCATGTTGATATCCAGTGGCGTCCAGTGGTTCTTGTTGGCATTGAGAAAATATTTCCACGCCCAGGGGTACTTGAACGGTGCCAGCTGGTTGATATCGGTCTGGCCATTAATGACGCGTTTGTCTTCGGCGCGGACAGGTTGTATGTCGGCACCCGGTATCCTGTCGGTTGAGGTCATCGTGGTTTCAGCGACCTGGTCGGGATTTCTCCGTGTGG
>JALVCM010000305.1 GCA_027010005.1 Thiohalobacter sp. | reverse complement strand
TACAGCCTCATCATCGATGATACCGTTGCGCGAGAAATTGAGCAGCACCACGTTATCACGCATGGCACGCAGGCGGTCTTCGTTGATCATGTGGCGTGTGGCATCGACCAGCGGCACGTGGAAGGTCACGAAATCGCTGCGTGACAACAGATCATCGACGCCCGCTGCCTGCTCGACATCCGAGGACATCTGCCAGGCACTCTGCACGGTAATGTCCGGGTCATAGCCAATAACTTTCATGCCCAGCGCATGCGCGGCATTTGCAACCTGCACCCCGATGGCACCCAGGCCGATGACACCCAGCGTACGGCCCGGCAGTTCGAAACCGGCAAAGTTCTTTTTACCCGCTTCGACCTGCTTGCTGATCTCGCTGTCCTCGCCTTCCAGGCTGCGCGCGAACGACCAGCCCTGGCAGAGGTTACGCGCCGCAATCAGCATACCGGCAATCACTAGTTCCTTGACTGCATTGGCATTGGCACCGGGGGCGTTGAATACCGGCACACCGCGCTTGCTCATGTCATCGACCGGGATGTTGTTGACACCCGCACCGGCACGACCAATGGCCTTCACGGATTCGGGGATATCCCAGTTGTGCATATTAAAGGAACGCAACAGGATGGCATCCGGGTGCTGGATCTCGGAGGCGACTTCATATTTCTCGCGTGGCAGGCGTTCCAGGCCGGCGACCGAAATGTTGTTCAGGGTAAGTATTTTGTACATTAGCATAGCATTCCAATTGGTTCGTCATGCCGGCGCAGGCCGGCATCCATGGCTATTGAGAGCTCTGGATTCCGGCATCCGCCGGAATGACGGGAATAAATCCATATTACGCGCAAATTATCCGTGGCGCTTCTCGAACTCGCCCATGAAATCAATCAATGCAGCCACACCCTCTTCCGGCATGGCGTTATAGATACTGGCACGCATACCACCGACGGAACGGTGACCCTTGAGGGTGACCAGACCTTCCTGTTTCGCCTCTTCCAGGAAAGTTGCATCCAGTGCCGGGTCAGCCAGGGTAAAAGGCACATTCATCCAGGAACGGCAGTCGGGGTCGACCGGGTTGGCATAAAAGTCCGAATCATCGATCGTCTTGTACAGTGCGCTGGCCTTGCGGTGGTTGATCATGGATATTGCTTCCAGGCCGCCCTTGTCCTTCAACCACTCGAACACCAGCCCGGCGAGATACCAGCCGTAGGTCGGCGGTGTGTTGTACATGGAACCATTGTTGGCGTGGGTGGCATAATCGAACATCACCGGTTGACCGTCGACCGGCTGGCCGATCAGGTCATCGCGCACGATCACAACCGTCAGACCCGCAGGCCCGATGTTTTTCTGCGCTCCGGCATAGATCACGCCATACTTGCTGACATCGATCGGCCGCGACAGGATGGTTGAAGACATGTCCGCCACCAGAGGGACATCACCGACGTCCGGAATCCAGTGGAACTCGACGCCGCCAATGGTTTCGTTTGGTGTGTAGTGTACATAGGCCGCACCCGCGTCCAGCGACCAGCCGGACGGATCGGGAATTGTCGTGAACTTCTCCGCCTCGGAGCTGGCAGCGACATTGACATCACAATAACGCTTGGCCTCGGCAATGGCCTTCTTGCCCCAGGCACCGGTCCAGATGTAGTCGGCCTTGTTGTTCCCGCGCAGCAGGTTGATCGGCACCATCGAAAACTGGCTGGACGCACCACCCTGCAGGAACAGCACCTTGTAGTTGTCCGGGATCTTCATCAACTCGCGCAGGTCGGCCTCGGCTTTCTCCGCAATGGACATGAACTCCTTGCCACGGTGACTCATCTCCATGACCGACATGTGGCTGCCGTGCCAGTCGACCAGTTCATCGCGCGCTTGCTCCAGCACTTCTGCCGGTAATACGGCGGGACCGGCGCTGAAGTTATATACCTTGGACATATTTTCTAGACTCCTGGGTAACTTTTTCTGTGTATTGCATTTTCTTCCGTCATTCCCGTTTCCACCGTCATTCCGGGTTTCCATCGTCATTCCGGCGCAGGCCGGAATCCATGTGGCCCCGTGAGCTGGATACCGGCCTGCGCCGGTATGACGCAATACATACGCCGGGATGATGCTTCACGGACACCGGTCTGACGTATTACTCTGCGGCTTCATCACTGCCGCCATCATCGCCATTTTCATCATCACTGCTGACATCAGCTACCGGCGCGATACCGACCAGTATCTCGCCATCGTGCAACTTGATCAGGCGCACACCCTGTGTGTTACGGCCCATGGTCGAGACTTCGGCCACACGTGTACGCACCAGCGTGCCACCGTTGCTGATCAACATGAATTCATCATCATCCTGTACCAGCACGGCGCCGATCACTTCACCGTTACGCTCTGTGCTCTGGATGGAAATCACGCCCTGGCCACCGCGACCGTGGGTCGGGTACTCGGATACCGGCGTGCGTTTGCCATAGCCGTGTTCGGTGGCCGTCAGCACTGATCCTTCACTGACAATAATCAGGGCAATAACGCGCTGCCCGGGTGCCAGGCGGATACCGCGCACGCCACAGGCAGTACGCCCCA
>JALVCM010000304.1 GCA_027010005.1 Thiohalobacter sp. | reverse complement strand
CCTGTTCAGCAAAGGTTTGCAAGGCAACAGGGACCTCATCGGCGGACTGCGTGATGCGATGCAGGATGTTGCCTTTTGCGGCAAGCATGACCTCGATGTCAGCCAGCGCAGCACGGTTACGGCGACTGTGCGGGTTGCTGATCAGGCCGATGCGTGGGCGATCTTTGAAGGTGTGTGTGGAATTCAAGCGTATTCGTCGGTCTGAATGAGGTACTATTTCCTGAACGGCATCCTAACCCAGCAAACCCGGGATAAGTACCTTTACGACACAATTTTTGCCATGAATGACGCTTCATCATCCCCCGGCCTGCGGTTTGCGCATCTGTCGGACCCCCATCTCACCACGCTTGAAGCCGTGCGCTGGCACCAGTTGCTGAGCAAGCGGGTGCTGGGTTACCTGTCGTGGCGGCGAGGCCGGCGCGCCGAGCACCGCAGTGAAGTGCTCGATGCACTGGTCGAGGATATGCGTAGTTTGCACCCGCAGCACATCGTAGTGACCGGCGACCTGACACATATCGGTCTGCCGGATGAATTCCGCCAGGCACGTCACTGGCTGGAGCGGCTGGGTGAGAGGGGTGATGTCACGATTGTACCCGGCAATCATGACGCCTACGCACGCCATGCCTGGTCGGATACGTTTGCATTATGGGAACCCTGGATGCGTTCGGATGTTGCAGACGGGCAGGCACCGTCAAGTGGCGACAGACTGTTATTCCCGAGTCTGCGTATTCGTCAGGGTGTGGCATTTATCGGTTTGTCGAGTGCAGTGGCGACAGCCCCATTTCTGGCGACCGGTAAACTGGGGGCCGTGCAGATCGAGCGGTTGAAGACCGTGTTGCGTGAAACCGGTGAGCAGGGCCTGTTTCGGGTTGTGTTATTGCATCACCCGGCGGTCGAGGGTGCTGAAAAGTGGCGCAAGCGCCTGACGGACACCAGCGCTCTGGGTGAAGTGCTGGCGGAACAGGGTGCGGAACTGGTGCTGCACGGGCATAGTCACCGCGCCCTGCAGGGTCATATCCATCGCCCGGGCGGCGACATCCCGGTGTTTGGTATCCCCTCAGCCTCCGCGATCGGACGCAAGCCCGGGCGGGCGGCGCAGTATTACCTCTACGAGGTGCGACCGGAAGGAGATCAGTGGCGCCTGGGTATACAGGTGCGGGCGTACCAGCCTGACCGGCATGTATTTACGCTGGCACACGAGCATCACCTGTCGCTGCCGAGAATGGCTTCCACGAACTGCTGATCCTCGACTGTGTCGACATCGATAGCCGCTTCCGGAAACGGCAGCAGGACCGGTTTGATGTTCACGCCCAGCTTTTTCGATAATCGTTGCGCCGCACTTTCCATGCGCAGTATGCCGAGACTGTAACGCAGCACCGGGACCAGCCCCAGTTGGCGAATGATGTACAGCGGGTTCTTGCGCTGTTTCTCCACGCTGCGCCAGGCATTGGCCACCCGGTGCGAGCGTGGTGTCAGAAAGGCGAACAGGTTGCAGCCGCAGTAGCCATCATCGCTGAAACGCATCACCGTCTTGTGTGCACCCGGGAATTTCCTGTGGATTTCATCGATGGTCGTGACACCTGCCACCACATCGGCGCCGGTAGCACTGGCGCGCTGCAGAAAGTCGTCGAGTATCTCCGGCCGCAGCAACGGGTGATCGGCGGTCGTGATCAGTGCAGGCTGACCTTCCGGCAATTGCTTGAGTGCCTGGTAGGCACTGCTCGCCGGGCTGTCGGCGGGTTCGAGCCAGCGTACGGTGCCTGCCTCGATCATCTGTGTCAGCACCGGGGACTGGTCGAGACAGGCGCGGGCAGGGCCGCACAGCACAATGTCATTGACCCGCCGGCTGTTGGCCAGCGCATCGACAACGTGTTGGATCATTGGGCGGTTGTTGATATCCACCAGTGCCTTGGTACACACACCGGTGTGCCGGATCAGTGGATCGTCCCGGTGACGGTCCGCTGCGAGGATGATGGCCGTAAATCCCGTATCGCTCATATCGAATACACAAGCTTTTTCAAGGGGTCAGAGTACTTGAAATCCATGGATTTCAAGTACTCTGACCCCTTGAAAAAGGGTTTTTGAGTTGTTTTTTGTAGAGGCGGTAGCGCTTGTATTCAACGCCGCCCAGCTGTTCGATGATATTACGCATGGCCTGATTGTTTTCGAGTATCCACGACATTTCCACTTCCTCGATACCACGGCGTAAAAAAGGGGTTCTCAGCGCTTCAGTGACGGCAAAGGCCAGCGCCGGTCCCAGGCGGGTGTGCTGATACTTTTTCACAACCCCCATCAGGGGAATGCGTGCACGGGTAGGATAACGCACCTTGATGCGCCAGAGCAGTTTCAGCCAGCCCAGTGGCAGCAGTCGGCCGTTCAGGTCCCTGATCGCCTGGTTGATATCCGGCAGGCCGATAATCATTGCTGCAGGTTCGCCATCGACTTCGGCAATTTGCACAAAGTCATCGTCCAGCAGCAGGGTCATGGCCTTGCCGACTTCTCTGAACTCCGCCTCGGTGAAAGGCACAAATCCCCAGTTTTCCGACCAGGCGTCGTTGAAAA
>JALVCM010000303.1 GCA_027010005.1 Thiohalobacter sp. | reverse complement strand
TGGGGGCGGCGTCTGAGTCCGGCTAACGGGTTCCCGCCAGCAATTTGCGTAATTCCGGCAGCGTGCGGGTATTGAGTACGTTGTGTTTTTCCAGCCAGCCGCGCCGGGCCTGGCCGATGCCGAAACACAGGTTGTCGAAATCAGCAATACTGTGTGCGTCGGAATTGATGCTGACCAGCACGCCTTCCTCACGTGCCAGCTGGCAGTGCGTATCCAGCAGGTCGAGCCGCTCAGGGTGTGCATTCAACTCCAGGAAACAACCGCGTTCACGGGCGTGGCGAATGATCCTCGTCATATCGACATCATAGGGCGGGCGCCGGTTGATCAGGCGCCCGCCGGGGTGTGCCAGCAGGGTGAAGTTGGGATTGTCCATGGCCCGTAAAATACGGCGCGTCTGCCTGGCACGGGTCAGTTCGAAGCGGCTGTGCACGGCACCGATAACGATATCGAGCCGCGCCAGGATGTTGTCCGGCAGATCCAGACTGCCGTCTTCAAGGATATCCACTTCGATGCCCTTGAGCAGGGTAATGTCGTGATTCCCGGCGTTGAATGCATCGATTGACTCAAGCTGTGCCAGCAACCGTTTGCTGTCCAGCCCGTGGGCGACGGTCAGGCGCCTGGAGTGATCAGTGATGGCCAGGTACTCCAGTCCGTGCCGGCTTGCGGCGGTTGCCATGACCTTGAGGGGTTCATGGCCATCACTGGCATTGGTATGTGAATGCAGGTCGCCCCGCAGGTCGGCGGTTTCGACCAGTGTGGGCAGCAGGCCGGCCTGTGCAGCTTCGATTTCACCACGGTTTTCACGCAGCTCCGGCGGGATGAAGGGCAGGCCAATCGACGCAAACACCGCTTCCTCGGTCTTGCCCGCGACACGTTTCCTGCCCCGGAATACCCCGTATTCATTGATTTTCAGTCCTTTTCGCCGGGCGATGCGGCGTACGGCAATATTGTGCGAGCGGCTGCCGGTAAAATAATACAGGGCTGCGCCGTAACTGGTTTTCGTCACCACGCGCAGATCAACCTGCAGGCCGCTGTGCAGGATGACTGACGCGCGCGTGGTGCCGCTCGACAGCACGGTTTCCACCTCGTCGTAGGCGATGAAATGCTCAATCACCCGGCGCCCCTGGCGCGCGATGACCAGGATATCCAGGTCTCCGACGGTTTCCCGACAGCGCCGGTAACTGCCGGCAACCTGCACCTGGCTGACACCTTCGGCGGTTTTGAGATAGCCCACCAGCGGCTCGGCATAGCGCGCCGCAACGGCCAGTTTAAAACGTTTGCCGGTATCGGCATGCACCTGCAGGGCATCGAGAATGCGTGCTTCGGTTTTTTCGCCGAAACCGGGTAACTGCTGAATCAGTCCATCGCGGGCCGCACGTTCCAGCTGCTCGCGGTTGTGGATGTCCAGTTCATGGTAGAGGGCGTGCACGCGCCGCGGTCCCAGGCCGGGCAGTTTCAGCAACTCGGTGAGATCGGCAGGGAGTTTTCTGCGCAGTTTGTCGAGTGTGCGGCAATGGCCGCTGTCGAGGATTTCATGAATCTTTTCAGCCAGATTCCTGCCGATCCCGGGAAGGCGGGTGATGTCCTCACCACGCTCGACCAGTGTGCGTACATCCCGGCCGAGTTCGCGCAGGGTGCGCGCACCGTTACGGTAGGCGCGAATCCGGAACGGGTTGTCCCCTTCGATTTCGAGCAGGTCTGCGATTTCATCAAAGACAGCGGCGATGTCTTCGTTATGAACAGGCATCAAACCCCTCCGGCTACGGCCTTCTGGTCAAGGTGTCAATGCTTACTATACTTCAGGACAGACGTCGTACCTGTTGATACGCGTCAATGACACGTCTTGATAAATCGGCTATTTGTCACCATATAGCAAACAGGGATGATAATCATGACTGAGCGCGATCAATACACGGTTGATACCAAATACTGGCACAAGCTGGAGGACGGAAGGGTTCAGTGTGATCTCTGTCCGCGCTTCTGCAAGCTGCACGAAGGCCAGCGTGGTCTGTGTTTCGTTCGTCAAAATCTCGACGACCAGATTGTGCTGACGACCTATGGCCGTTCCAGCGGCTATTGCATCGACCCGATAGAAAAGAAACCGCTGAACCATTTTCTGCCCGGCACGCCGGTACTGTCATTTGGTACGGCAGGGTGCAATCTGGCTTGCAAGTTTTGCCAGAACTGGGACATCAGCAAGTCCCGGGAAATCCATACCCTGGCCGACGAGGCGTCACCGGAGCTGATCGCCAGAGCCGCCAAAGAGCTGGGTTGTCGCAGCGTGGCCTACACCTATAACGACCCGGTAATTTTTCACGAGTATGCCATCGATGTCGCCAAAGCCTGCCATGAAAAGGGCATCAAGTCAGTCGCGGTCACGGCGGGTTATGTCTGCCCCGAACCGCGCAAGGAGTTCTACCAGTACATGGACGCGGCCAATGTCGACCTGAAGGCGTTTACCGAGGATTTCTACCACAAGATTACCGGCTCTCACCTGGCGCCGGTGCTGGAAACACTCGAATACATCAAGCACGAAACCGATGTCTGGCTGGAAACAACGACCCTGCTGATA
>JALVCM010000302.1 GCA_027010005.1 Thiohalobacter sp. | reverse complement strand
CAAGGGGTCGCGAAACCGGAAAAATGACTTGCCGGCTTCTTCGGCATAATTGATATACACCCTCCAGCCGGGGACACGGCTGTTGGTGTGCCACCCCATGTATGACCCCGGTGGATACCAGAAATGCCCGCTCGAACTGACCGTCAGGGGATACGCTGAATCAAACAGGGATTCCAGAAACGCTTTCATCAGAGTATCGAGCTTGTGCCGGCCCTGTTTTATCCGTTCACTGGTGAATGTATCAACATTCCTGCTGGACCCGAACGAGATAACGTTTGATATGGAACGATCACTGGCAATTCCGTGTATATCTTTCCCTGCTGCAAGAATCTGCGATAACCGGGCCTCGGACGTCTGTTCAAGTGCGTCATCAGCAACCGGAAAGCGGGGCATTTCAGCCATGCATGACTTCTGTTCCTCGATACAGGCCACAACCTGTGACCTGATTTCATCACCCAGTACTGCCGCATCCAGGTCATAGACCGGTTTTTCAGATGTGCGGAAAGAAATTTTCTCTGTCATGAAGTTCTTTATCCTTAACCCCTACCCGGTACCCATTGAGCCCGGACTTCTTCTATCCACTGCCGCATGGACTCCTCATCCCGTTTTGGAGCGGCAAATGTTTTCGTCCAGTTGAACAGTCCAAATCCGTAAATCAGTGCGTGCATTTTGCTGCCAATCCTGACGTGGATTCTGACTGAAGCTGTATTGGCCGGCTCGACAATTGACAAGATCTCTTTTAACCCCCGGGATTGCAATTCATACACCAGGCAGTCTTTCATGTAACCACCCAATCCCTTTCCCCGGTATTTCTCATAGGTATACAGGTCATACACAAAAACCTGTCCTGGCGACAAAGGCATGAAGTTAAAACTTACCCTGCGGCCACAGAAGGCACAACAGGTAGAAAACCGCACCCAGTTATAGCAGACAACTTCACCATCCTGTATCAGGCAATAACACCGATCACCGTTACGGATTCGGCTGGAATAGACTGTTTTTGAGAGGGCTTCAGGATGGTCATTGATTGCTTCCAGCTCTTCTGCTCCTGCCAGCCTGAAAGATACCCCCTGCAGAGGACGCGGAGGGGATTCTACTTCCAGCTTTTTCACGAACAGGATGGTACGGAGTATGAGTTTCGATTTTATCGGCAGAAGTCCGTGTATTTTGTTCAGGATACGAACCGTCATACACGGTTTTGGCAGAGGGGGTTCATCCATCGCGTAACGCGTCTGCCGCCAGTTGCACGGTTGCCAGGTTCCACAAAAGCTCTGATTGCGGGGCATCATGAATCAACCTGTGGACAGCATGTTCATCCACGCAACTCTTCAGGGGGCCAGTGTTCCGGTTCTCCAGTAGAAGCCTTCTCCAGAAGCGGGCCATTTCATCCGCTTCTCCACTCGCCATGGAGGGGTTTAATTTATTCAAGCCGCCTTTTACCTTGCGTGCAAGCCTGGAAATGATGCGCCGTCCCGGTGATACATTGGCACCCTTGCGGATGATATCGGAATCATAATCGAGCCCGGCCAGCTCTTCCGCCAGTGCCAGCGCCACATCCTGAATGAAGCGGTTTGAACGTTTTTCCTCGAGATCAAGGTTCCAGTAACTGCGGATAATCTCCCTGTCCAGCCAGGGGGACCATACCCAGTACATGGGTGTTTTTACTGAAAACATGTCCCCACCCCAGCGCAAACAGGAGTTCTGCCAGAAAAACAGGTCCAGCCACTGGGCAACGGTTGCCGTATCCGTATCCATGTCTGCCGAAAAATCATCCCACCTGGCTTCCAGCAAGGCCCGGCCCTCAGCAGTCAGCGGCACACCTGAATCTGCCGCATCAAGCAAAACCTTTCGGCCGATAGCGTAATCTGTTGAAGTTAATTCATGGCGGTTACTCACGCCATGGTAATAATAACCCCGGCCGATTTCTCCGCCCAGCCCGTGGAACAACTGCAAGCGCTCACCCTCGACGGGCTGCCCCGCGACAAACCGGTTATAGGCGCGCACATGCCGGAGTACCTCGACGCCTTCACTCATTCCTGACCAGAGCCGCAGTCGATCTATGGCATTAGCAAAGGCCGCCATGGGCACACGGTCCGGCGTGTGCTTGTGGTCAAGGCCGAGACGCTGCGCGACCTTTTGGCCGACAACCACGTCGAGACAGTCTGCCGCACCGCCGGTACTGAGCAGCCCACGGTAACCGGTACGCCTGGCGGCCGCTGCAATACAGCGACTGTCGCGCCCCCCGGTAACGAGCACTTCCGGGTTGTTGCTGTATTTTAACTGGCGGCTGATCCGGGTAGTCAGGCGGTCGACGCAGGTCGCCAGTGCATCTTCACGCCCACCTGGCGCATCTCCGACACACATATACTCGGCCAGTGTGGCATAACGGGTTATATCAGGCCTGGAACCCGGTGCCAGTGTTACCTGTGAACGCTGCGGGATGCGCTGGACGTGTTCAAGAAGAGCGGCATCACTGTAATTGTAGCCATAGGCCATAAAGACATTACAGGCCGCTGCAGAGATATTTTTGGGGCGCCCGACCATATCGAGTAACGGGGCGCCCCGGCTTCCGGCCGCCCA
>JALVCM010000301.1 GCA_027010005.1 Thiohalobacter sp. | reverse complement strand
TCCGTCGCACCATCTGTACCGAACGGCTGGTCCCGACAAGACTGCGGAACAGATCAACCGGGCGTTGATTGGCGCCGTCGGCCTGGGTTTCGCGGTACACCTCGGCCTGGTGCAGGGCACTGGTCAACTGGGTGTAGTGGACCGGTAATTCAACACGCCCGAGAATACAGGAACTGGGCTCGATCGCTACGGTAGGTTCGCGGTTTTTCTCGGTCAGCAGGAAGATGGGCAGGTGTTCGTCGAAGTCGTGGATTTCTTTCAGCAGCTTTTGCAGTGCCTTGTCATTCTTGCAACTGCCAACCAGTACCGCCAGGATATCCTGAGCATCCTCGATCTTGCTTTTCCAGGCGCCGCAATCCGCCGCCAGATCCGGCTCGTAATTGATAAAGCGTAAAACGGACTCCAGCTCGCGACCACGGTCGGAGTCTGCTTCAATAATGAGTACCCTGGGTTCGCTGACTGACACCTGTATTCCCCTTGAGCGGGCCACTTCCTGATCCGAATGGCGTTATATGTTGTTGGATAACCGTGAATACCTAAAGTTAAGCACTCTGCGCCACAAATGTCAAAATTTTGTCGTAAATATACCTGGCAATCAAGATCAGCCGGCAACTAGTTGTATTGTATAGATAATGATGAGGTTCATGCAAAACAGCAAAATTGCATTGCCTCACACCCGTAGCGCGCATCTGTGCGCGACGGGTCAACGGGATTTAAGAAACCGCTAAATCAGGGTGTATGACTAAGGTAGGCGCTGGTCGCTGCGTGACCACGATTATGGGTGTGAATTTCAGTTCCCAGGCGTGCCTGGCATTCCTTTCCAAGCCTGGTAAGCTGCTGGTTCAGTACCAGTATTTCTTTAATTAATACCGCGACTTCAACGGCATCCTGTTCCGATGTGGGTTGCCGGAAACAGTCCATGACGAGCTGCTTGCGGCGCACTTCCAGGTCCGCGACCCTGTCCCATTCCAGTCGTCTGGCGGATTCGAGCATCTCTCTGCTAAAGCTGATGATTTCCCTGAATTGTTCGCTGCGTACACTGTCCATAATGTCTGTATTTTTCCTGTATCGGTGTCAGGCGGCCGGGTTATGCTGTGCGGCGGGATGGTTGGCGATGGCATCCCAGGCCTCTTTTACCTCACGCAACAGGTCGGTCACTTCGTCAAGCAGTGCCGGATCGTTGTCCCGGCTGGACTCCAGCAAACGACGCTCCATGTAAACATAGAGATCCTCGAGGTTTCGCGCGATTTCTCCGCCTTTTTCATGATCCAGGCTCGCTTTCAGGCCTTCGAGAATCGATATCGCACTGGCAATCTGCTGCCCCTTGGGCTGGATCTCGCCACGCTCCATGTATCCCTTGGCCGCTGCAATTTTGTCTAATGCACCCTCCATCAGCATCTGGATCAGTCGGTGAGGACTCGCAGACTCGATCCCGGTTTGCACCGCGTTCTGGCTGTACTGGTTTAATGCGTTTCGAGCACCTGAAGAACTCATTACCTGCTCCTTGTTTGCTGCAATACTATGATCAGGCCAATGCCTGATACCTAACCGGTCTTCAGCGTGGGTAACGCTGCCAGTTGTTGAGTTAAAAACGTACTGGTGCCCTGAAGCTGTCCCATCAGGGTATCCAGTGCAGTGAATTGGTTGCGCAGTCGTTCTTCGATCAGCGTCAGACGGAGTTCCATGTCAGAGATTCTTCCATCGACGATACCGATACGTGTATTCAGACCATCCTCGCGGTTATCGATCAACCCGTCTGTCTGTACCAGGTTGCTGATTTCTACATCCAGCCGAAAGGCATAGCCCTGATCGTTATCGCCAAAGAGTTCACTGATCCCCGCAAAATCACTGCCAAGAACCGTATCCAGCGTGCCACTGTCCAGGGAAAGCGTTCCATCACGCTGAAAGGAAATACCGGCTTCCGATAAATACTTCAGACTGGTGGTCAGGCCAGCCGGTGTCGTATTGAAAATTCCCCGGAGCCGGTTTTCGATACCACGCAAGGTACTGTCAGCTTCAAGATCATTGCCTTCGCCAGACAGGCCATCGATTGTGGACTGCAGTTCATTATATGCATCCACAAAAGCCTGCACAGTTTCCTTTACCGTATCCACATCGCGGCTTACTGTTAACTGCTTGTTAACAGCCGGATCTTCCGCCAGCAGGTTGAGGGTAACGCCCGAGATGGCATCGCTGATGGTGTTCCCCGAACGGTTCAGGGTGAAACCATCGACGACAATTTCAGAATCCAGTGTTCCGGGCGTGTTGATATCGGTAAGACCGAGATCGGTGCCGAGCGTGCCGGTGAATGATGTACTGATGGCATTGTTGTCACCGGTATCACTGGATGTCAGTATCAGGCGGTAGCTGGTGCTTGTCTCTTGCAGTATGGAGGCTGAAACACCGGAATTATCCGGCGCCGAGTTAATCGCGTCACGAATCTGTGTCAGAGTCATGCCGCCGGCAGCCACGGTGAATGGAACCGAGTTTACTGTAAGCGTTATATCGTCACCCGCGCTGCCCAGCGTCGTGGTATCGGTATCTGCAATCGCAACGGAAGCCAGTTTGTGGGCCTGTGCCAG
>JALVCM010000300.1 GCA_027010005.1 Thiohalobacter sp. | reverse complement strand
GAGGTGGACTTCGCCAGTGGCATGGCCGCTTTCGAGGCCAAGCACTTTTCACGGGCCGCCCAGCTTCTGTCCCCCTTTGCGAACGAAGGTAACCCGGAAGCACAGCACCGTCTGGCCATCATGTACCAGAACGGTCTGGGTGTCGCCCAGCACGATGGCCTGGCGCTGCGCTGGATGAAGGCGGCTGCAGAAAGCGGTTACCCGATTGCCCAGCACGGGCTGGGTTTCATGTACCTGGAAGGCGAGTGTGTGGAGAAAGACCCGGCCCAGGCAGTCGAGTGGTTTCAGAAAGCAGCAGAACTGGGGCTGGTGGGTTCACTGACCACGCTGGCGATGATGTACGAGGAAGGTAACGGTGTCGAACAGGATATCGACAAGGCCAATGAACTCTACCGGGCGGCCGGTTTCGAGCGTTAATGGAACTGTCGGCTGAAGACGCACTGCGCCTCAATGTGCTGCTGGCCAACCGGCTGGAAGCGGTACGTATCGATGAGTCGCAGATGGTGGTACATGCCCTGTCTCCCGAGGGAGAGGCCAGTGTGCGGCTGAATCCACAGGGCAGGGACGACCAGTACCTGAAAAAAGTACGCGAGCTGTTGTCCAGCCAGGTGCTGGGTTCGCCGGGTGGCTACCCGGTATTTCTGCGCCGCTGGACGCGTATGGGTCAGGCGCGCGATGACAGCCTGGAACAACTGCTGTTACTCGGCGAACCCGAAGCCGTGGTTGCCGTCGTACACGCCAGCGGTCTTACTGATGAAATTGCCCGGCGTGCCTGGTGGGCCATGCCGGTGGCAGATAACGCACGGCGCATGCTGGAGCACGCGTGTGTGGTCAACGGAAACCTTGGACGTGAACTGGCCGAGTTCCTGGTTGATTACCTGCCGTTTGAAACCGAACACAAGGCGATGATTGAAACGATCCGCCTTGTGCTGCAGCCCGGTTTGATATCCGACGAGCTGCGGGAAAAACTCTGGCGCGCCGCCAAACGCAGGAATGCCTACTACATCGGTTTTATGGATGCCTGCCCGGATAATTTACCGGAGCAGGTTGCGGCCCGTGCCGACTGGCAGGAGGTCAACGAGATACTGGCGCCGCTGGTGGAAAAGGATAATGAAGTGGCCAGGCAATTATGCCGCTGCCTGAGTGCCAGTGGGCAGGGATTTCTGAAAACAGCCGAAGCGGCAATGGCCAAACCGACCAACCAGGATGTCGTTGTCGAATTTCTGAAATCGATCCAGGGCTATTTCTCATCGGTGTGCCCGCATACAGATTCAGCAGCCGACATGGAGACCATAGTCAGTGATGCCGAGGCCCTGCTCGATGTGCCACCGGTGTGTCCAACGACCACGGCCGTCCATGAAGTCTTGCAGAAGTTGCCGGATCACGGTGCCGATGTGCGCGCCATGATGGCACTGGGGTGGGTAGGCGAACCCCTGGTAAACCCGATTTTTTCACATACCGACTCTATTGGGTCGGTGATGCGCAAGAAAATTGTCCCCGTCACCGGACCGATACAGCAGCAGTTTTCCCAGCTGCGTGGTAAGGTTAAAACAAAGGGAATCACGGCTTAGCGCGTCATTGCGAGCGCAGCGCGGCAATCTTGTTCAGGTGCGTGCCAAATTCAAAGAGATTGCCGCGCTGCGCTCGCAATGACGCGCTAAAGAGAGATTCTGTTACTATTAAAAACAGGCAGGTTGTTCATGTCAGAAGTTGTAATGTATTGCACCCGGTTTTGTCCCTATTGCACCAGCGCCGAACGGTTGCTGAACAGCAAGGGAGCAGAAATACGTAAAATCCCCGTGGGTGGTGATCCGGCCCTGTGGGAAGAAATGGAACGGCTGACCGGCCGCAACACGGTCCCGCAGATTTTTATCGGTGACTATCACGTTGGCGGTTACGACGATCTGGCCGCACTTGAGCGCGATGGTGAACTTGACCCGTTGCTTGAACCTATCGTTGGTGCCAACCGGGCCTGAGGACAGACTGCATTGGACTTTTTCCCGATATTCATGGAGCTCGGTGACCGCGATTGTCTCGTGGTAGGCGGAGGCAAGGTGGCTGCACGCAAGGTGGCACTGCTGGTGCGTGCCGGTGCGAAGGTTGAAGTGGTCTCGCCGGTATTGTGTGATGAGTTGGCGAAACTTGTGTCAGACGGCGAGATTACCCACAGTGCACGCCATTTCGAAGACAGCGATATTGACAACAAGACGCTGGTCATTGCGGCGACTGACCAGCAGGATGTGAACCGGCGTGTTTCGGAGCTGGCACACGAAAGACACCTGCCGGTCAACGTGGTGGACCAGCCGGCGCTTTGCAGTTTTATTATGCCGTCGATGATCGATCGTTCACCGGTACAGATCGCTATTTCCACCGGCGGCAGCGCGCCGGTGCTGGCGCGCCTGCTGCGTGCGCGGCTGGAAAGTTATGTGCCGGCGGCCTATGGGCGGCTGGCCAGATTGATGGACAGCTACCGGGACAAGGTCAAGCAACACTTCCCGGATGTCGAGCAACGCCGGCGTTTCTGGGAAGACCTGCTGGATGGCGAGATTGCCGAACTGATGTTTACCGGGCAGGACGAACGCG
>JALVCM010000299.1 GCA_027010005.1 Thiohalobacter sp. | reverse complement strand
CGGGTAGATCCAGTGGCTGATGGGAGGTTCTCCGACCGGGCCAATACGCTGCTGCGGCTCGCCCCAGTTCTGCAGAACCTGCTCCATGGTCATACCGCGTTCGGGGCGGCTGACATCCGGCGCGGACTGTACCGATTCGACCAGCAGGGTATCGGCGGTAGCGGGCTGCACAAACAGGCCGGAGACGAGAGGCAGCAGAAACAATACTCGGATGGAACGCATGACGGTTGTCCTTGAAGTTGAATTTATAAAGTACATCAACTGTTTTCGGCAGCTCGCGCTTGTGATTTAATGCCCCGCATGTTTCGCCCCCTGGAAATCTGGATTGGCCTGCGCTACACCGGCGCCAAGCGCCGTAACCACTTCATCTCCTTCATCTCCCTGATCTCGATGCTGGGCATCGCGCTGGGGGTTGCTGCGTTGATCACGGTGCTATCAGTCATGAACGGCTTCGAACAGGAGCTGAGAACCCGTATTCTCGGCATGGCGTCCCACGCCAGTATCAGCGGCTACCGCGAGCCACTGGCGGACTGGGAAAAGGCCGCAGCACTGGCAAAACAAAACCCGCAGGTGGTTGGCGTGGCGCCCTATGTGCAGGGCGAGGTCATGCTGACGCAAGGCAAGAAAGTCAGCGGGGCCCTGATTCGGGGCATTCTGCCATCACGCGAGCCGGACGTATCGAGTGTGGGCGAGCACATGAGTATTGGCAGCCTGGACGACCTGCAGGCCGGGGAGTACCGGATTATTCTCGGCAGTGAGCTGGCCTACAGTCTTGGTGCACGTATCGGGGACAGTATTACCGTGGTCACACCCCAGGCCAATTTCAGCCCTGCCGGTATTCTCCCGCGATTGAGGCGTTTTCGTATAGTGGGGATTTTCGAGGTGGGGATGTACGAGTACGACCGCGGCGTCGCGCTGGTACACATACAGGATGCGCAGCGTCTGTTCAGGCTGGGGGACAAGGTCAGTGGCGTACGGCTGAAGCTGGAAGATCTGTTCCAGGCACCGCGCGTGGCACAGCAACTGGCCCGGCAGCTCGGCGGAGACCTGAAGGTCGAGGACTGGACGCGCCAGCACGCCAATTTCTTTCGCGCCGTACAAACCGAAAAGCGTGTGATGTTTGTCATCCTGACACTGATCGTCGCGGTAGCAGCCTTCAATATTGTTTCCACGCTGGTCATGGTGGTGACCGACAAGCGTGCGGATATCGCCATCCTGCGCACGCTCGGCGCTACACCGGGTGTTATCCTGCGCATCTTCATGATCCAGGGCGCACTGATCGGCATGCTTGGGACGGCGCTCGGCCTGGCGGGCGGTATAGCGCTTGCCCTCAACGTCGAAACCATCGTACCGGCCATCGAAAAAGCCTTTGGGGTACAGTTCATGCCGGCCGATGTGTACTACATCAGCGACCTGCCCTCGAAAATCAACTGGCCCGATGTGTGGCAGATCGGCCTGGTGGCGTTCCTGCTGAGCTTTATCGCCACGCTGTACCCGGCATGGCGCGCTTCGCGTACCCAGCCTGCCGAGGCGCTGCGTTATGAATAACACTCTGCCGGTGGATTCCGTTGTACTGGCCTGTCGGGGACTGGGGCGGACGTTCAGTGAAGGTGACCTGAATGTCCCTGTTTTGACGCAGGTGGACCTGGCAGTGAAAGCCGGGCAGCAGCTGGCCATCGTCGGGAGCTCGGGCAGCGGCAAAAGCACGCTGCTGCATTTGCTGGGTGGACTCGACCGGCCGACACGCGGCGAGGTCGAACTGATGGGACAGCGTTTCAGCCGCATGGGCGAGGCGGCACGTAGCCGGCTACGTAACCGGCACCTGGGTTTTGTCTACCAGTTCCACCACCTGTTGCCCGAGTTTACTGCGCTGGAGAACGTTGCCATGCCACTGGTCATTCGTGGCTGCGCCATTTCAGAAGCACGTAAAAAAGCGACAGATTTATTACAACGGGTGGGTCTGGAAGCCCGTATCCGGCACAAGCCATCCGAGCTGTCCGGTGGTGAACGGCAGCGGGCTGCCGTTGCAAGGGCCCTGGTTACCCATCCGGACTGCGTACTGGCGGATGAACCGACCGGCAATCTCGACCGGCGTAACGCCGGGCATATTTACCAGTTGATGCTGGAACTGAACCGGGACCTCAATACCAGTTTCGTCATCGTGACACATGATATTCAGCTGGCTGAACGCATGGACCAGGTGCTGCACCTGGATGATGGCCATCTTACCGGCTAGAAAAACCACCAGCCCCGGTCAAGTTCGCCTTCACATTGCTTGAGCTGTGCGCGGTAGGCCGACGCGCGTGAAGCAACCTTTTTTGCCACCTTGATCAACCACGGTTTTTTCCTGTAGGTTTTGCGTTTAAAACCGCCGTGTCCTTCGTGGTAGGCCAGGTACTGGCTGTAGGCGTCCCACTTGCTGATCCCCAGCTTGCGGTGAGAGACATCGCCGTACCAGCCGATAAAATCCACCACGTCCTCGAAGTCGTCACGGTCCGCCCAGCGGTTGCCGGTGGATTTCCGGTACCAGTCCCAGGTGCCATCCTTGATTTGTCCATAACCGTAGGCTGACGACAGGCGAGTCCAGGGGATGACCCACAACAGTTTTTTTCGCGGGGGTTTGGCGTCGTGTACGAAACGCGATTCCTGGTAGATGATCGCCAGTTGGACATGGATCGGAACCCCCCATTTTTTCTGGCTGTCCAGTGCATCGGAATACCAGCCATCTTTCTCGGTGAAAATGGCGCAGCTGTTTACTGTGTTGCGGGGGGGTGTGGTTGCACAGGACGCTGCCAGCGAAGCGGCAAACAGGACAAGGACAAGAGCAGGGATCAGACGCCGCTGGCGCACGGGATCAATCAGAATTCGAGGTGTGCGCCGGCGAACGGTCCGTCAAACTCGATGTCGGCATAGGAACCGTCGAAGTCATCGAGGTTCAGCCGGATTGAGCGGTAACCGACATCGACACCCAGGTACCAGGGTGTGATGTAGCTGGCTTTCAGCGTGTAGTCATAGAAGGTGCTGTCCTGGTAACCCACAAAACTGCCATCGGCACTGATGGACAGGCCGGTAAACGGCAGGTCGGCACCAAACCCGGCATAGAGCATGGGTACCCAGCCCGATACATCAGCTGTTTCGGTCCCGGATATCGAGCCGGTGATACGCGAGCGGGAATCGATGTACTTTGCGTTCAGGCCAAGATCGACATTAAGCACGGTATCAAACAGCTGGTAATACATGGTGACATCCGTCTGGTCCAGCTGGACTTCACTGCTGACATCCTCGTTTATGGCAAAGGTGGTATTACCATAGTCCACGCTTTTCGACAGCCTGCCGTTGGTACTGCTGTCGATGTTGGTGCTGCTGACACGGATATTCGGCAGCACCGGCAGTGGGTGCTCGAAAGTAAGATAGTAGCTGTTCAGATTATCGTCGTTATAACCGAGGTCGTCGTTGACATCGATATCATCGGATGATTGTTTGCTTTTATAGCGCACAGAACCACCGATGTCGTATGACCAGCGCTGGGCGCCAGCCTCGACCTTTAGATTATCAGCCTGGACCAACGGTGGAACAAACGCCAGCAGGGCAGCGAAGATAGCAAGTTGTCGCACATTCCCTCCTGATCAGTCGTGATGCCCGGCCCGCGTGGCTGGACAGGTCTGGGTAAATTCTACCAGATGTCGGCGGGCAGACATAGTGAACTACGCCACAACTTGTCGTTTTTCCGCGACAGGTGTAGGGTGAGTGGTACGGAAAAGACAGGATTTCAGGGACGAAATGCTTTACTCCGCACTGGCCACTCTGGCCGGAATTAGTGTGTTTCTGGTGTTTATGCCGCTCGACGGCTGGTGGTTTGCCGTAGCGCCACTGGTCGGGCTGCTGTTTGTGCCTCGAAAGTCCTGCCGGTTCATCGCCATCGCGGTGGCCGGGTTCCTGTGGTGTGGCTGGTGTCTGCACGCACTGCTGGCACAGCAACTGCCGCGCGCCCTGGAGAATCGTGACCTGCAGGTTGAGGGTGCGATTCAGGGCCTGCCTGAAACGCGGGCCGGCGGACGTTTGCGCTTTGTGTTTGATATTGACTGTTACCGCGATGCCGGCGGTTGTCATGCACTTCCCCTGAAAGTTCGCCTTAACTGGTACCGCGATGCGGCAGAAGTTCATCCCGGTGAGCGCTGGCAATTGCGCGTACGTCTGAAACGCCCGCACGGATTTGCCAATCCCGGCGGGTTTGATTACGAACGCTGGTTGCTCGCAGCCGGTATTCGTGCCACCGGCTATGTCCGCAATAAGGGCAATAACCGGCGAATCAGTGGGCCATCCGCCGTGACGATTCACACCACCCGTGAATGGCTGGCAGGCGGACTTTCAAACCGGCTTGCCGACCACCCCGTGGCCACCGCCCTGTTGCGGGCGCTCGGGGTGGGGGATCGCAGTCGTATGACAGACGCACAGTGGGATGTGTTGAGAACAACAGGTACCGGACACCTGCTGGCGATATCCGGTCTGCATGTCGGCCTGGTGGCCGGTCTGCTGTTTGGCCTGGTGCGTTATACCTGGGCCCGCGCCGGTCTGTGCCGCTACTGGCCGGCCCGTCATGCTGCAGCGATTGCCAGCATCGTGGCTGCGCTTGGCTATGCAGTGCTGTCCGGTTTCCAGGTGCCGGCGCAACGCGCACTGGTCATGATTACGCTATTCATGTTGTCCGGTTTTGCCGCACAAAAGCCTTCCCCTTGGCAGACCTGGTCGCTGGCACTGTGGCTGGTGATGTGGCTCGATCCCCTGTCAGTCCTGACGCCCGGTTTCTGGCTGTCGTTCGGTGCCGTTGCCGCAATCCTGTACCTGAGTGTGGGGCATCAGGGTGGTCAGTCGAAGTGGTACAGCATCGGCCGCCTGCAACTTCTCCTGCCGCTTGCCTTACTGGTGCCGGGCTGGGTCTGGTTCCGGCAGGTCTCTGTTGTTGCGCCACTGGCGAACCTGCTGGCCATACCCTGGACCGGTTTGCTGGTGGTGCCACCGTTACTCGCCGGGCTGGTCAGTCTGTTGTTGTGGCCAGCTGCGGCCACGGTGTTTCTTGGCATGGCAGCTATCTCGGTGGGGCTGTTGTGGCAGGGGCTGGAATGGTTTTCCCGCTGGCCTGGCAGTTTGTTATATCTGCCTGCCATCACGCCCCAGGGTGTCACGTTGCTGGTGGCGGGTGTGACAGCCGTGTTGGCATCCCGCGCATTACCGGTCCGGCTGGCCGGCCTGATGCTGCTACTTCCCGTCATGCTGGCACCGGCAACCCGCCCGGAAAACGGCAATGTCTGGCTGACCGTGCTGGACGTGGGGCAGGGGTTGTCGGCCGTGATCCAGACGCAGCGGCACGTACTGGTGTTCGATGCCGGGCCGTCGTTTCGCAGCGGCTTTGATACCGGTGAGGCGGTTGTCACACCTTACCTGCACTGGCTGGACTATAACTTCCTGGATCGCCTGATCATCAGCCATGCCGACAATGACCATGCAGGAGGCGCTGTAGCAATACGTGCCATGTTCCATAATGGCCGTATCGACAGCGGGGAAGCCGACAAGCTGGAATTTACCGATGTGCACCGTTGCCGGGCCGGTCAGCACTGGGAATGGGACAGGGTGCAGTTTGAGATACTGTCTCCGGCCGGGGAGGGGGAAAGCGGAAACAATGCGTCCTGTGTGCTGCGCGTGACCGCACGCGATGGTCGTTCGATCCTGTTACCGGGCGATATAGAACGCCGAGTGGAACGTCGTTTGCTGCAGCAGGTGGCACACAAATTACCCGCCAGTGTGCTGCTGGCCCCGCATCACGGAAGCCGGACATCGTCCAGTGCAGAGTTTGTTTCTGCGGTGGACCCTGAGCTGGTGATTTTTTCCACCGGTTACCTGAACCGTTTCGGCTTTCCCCGGTCAGACGTCAGCGAGCGTTACCGGCAGCAGGGTGCTGTACAGCTGAATACCGCCAATGAGGGCAGTATCCAGGTGCATATTGATGCGGATCACCCACTTTTTATCAGCCGCTATCGCCGGCTTCGGCATTTTGGTGCAGTTGCAGGATCTGCTGCGGCGCCCTAGAAGGTGCAGCGTGTGCCGGGCATTCGTATTTGCGCCTGATTCAAGTATCATTCGCTGCGATACAGAACTGCGGGACAAATCAATGGAAAAGGATGGCAAACGTGTTTGAACTGGTTACCGCCGGCGGCTGGCTGATGGCCCCGATTATTGCCTGCTCGATTATCGCCTTCGCGATTATTGCCGAACGCTTGTGGACACTGCGCATCCGGCGCGTTATTCCCTCTGAACTGGCTGCCCAGGTCTGGGAATGGGCCAAGGAGAAAAAGCTCGACGTGGAGCGTATGCAGACCCTGCGCGCCAGCTCACCGCTGGGGCGCATACTCGCAGCCGGCCTGTCCAACCGTAATGCCAGCCGTGAGATCATGAAGGAAGCGATCGAGGATACCGGCCGTCACGTGGTCCACGAACTGGAGCGCTACATCAACACGCTCGGAACCATTGCAGCCATTTCCCCCTTGCTGGGCCTGCTGGGCACCGTGATCGGCATGATCAAGGTGTTCTCTGCCATCACCACACAGGGTGTGGGCAACCCTGCAGCACTTGCCGGGGGTATCTCTGAAGCCCTGATTACCACGGCAGCAGGAATGGCTGTCGCCATTCCCACTTTGATGGCCTATCGCTATTTCCGTGGCAAGATTGCCCTGCTGGTCATTCGTATGGAGCAGCAGGCGTTGCGTATGGTTGAGGTATTACATGGTCAAAGGCCTCAGGACAGCGTCATGGGAGATGCGCCGTGAAACTGCGCCAGACGCCAACCGATGAGCCGGAAGTCAACCTGACACCGCTCATCGACGTTGTCTTTATTCTGCTGATCTTTTTTATGGTATCCACCACTTTCCAGCGCGAATCCGAGATCAAGATCGAACTGCCGGAAGCCAGTGCCGACGCTGTGGAAGAGCGCGACGAGGTGCTGGAAATCCTGATCGATGCCGAGGGCCATTTCTTTATCGGCGGCGAACAGGTCGTCAATACCGAACTGGAAACCCTGAAAAGTGCGATTCGCAAGTTCCTGGGTGACAGAAAAGAAATGCCGGTGGTGATCCGCGCCGATCGCACTTCACCTTATGAAGCCGTCATCCGCGCCATGGATGCCACGTCGCAACTGGGACTGGAGCAGATGTCACTGGCGACCAACCAGCCTGAAAATGGCGGAGAATGAACCGACTGCTGTTTCGGTAACGGGACCTTACCGACGCCTGCTGACCTACGCCAGGCCGCACTGGCAAATCTTTGCCGGCTCAGTGCTGGCCATGGTGCTGGTGGCGGCGACTGAAACCGGTTTCGCCGCACTCATGAAGCCTATGCTCGATGGTAATTTTATCGAGCGCGACCCGGCCACCATCCGTCTTGTTCCCATTGCACTGATCCTGCTGTTTCTGTTCCGTGGCCTGGCGGGCTTTGCTTCGCGTTATGGCATGGCGTTGATCAGCCGGCGGGTCATCAGTCAGTTGCGTGAGGAACTGTTTCACAAGTTCCTGCGCCTGCCCGCCAGTTACTATGACCGGAACACGGCCGGTCGTCTGCTGTCACGCCTGACCTTCGACGTCGAACAGGTTGCAGAGGCCAGTACCAATGCCGTAACGATCCTTATCCGCGACACGCTCACGCTGTTATTTCTGCTGGGGTATATGTTCTGGATCAGTGGCTGGCTGACGCTGCTGTTTCTGCTGGTCGGGCCGGTACTGGTGGTCCTGATCCGTTATGTCAGCCGGCGTTTTCGGCGCATCAGCCGGCGTATCCAGGACTCGATGGGGGAACTGACCCAGTTCAGTGAAGAGGCCATCCATGGGCACCGGCTGATCAAGACATTCAACGCGGAGCGCTGGCAGGAGTCCCGCTTCCGCGGTGTGAATGAACGTAACCGAAAACTGCACCTGCGCATGGCGGCTGTGGCTGGCGCCAGCACCCCGGTCATACAGTTTATTGCCGCCTGCATCCTGGCGCTGGTGGTGTACCTGACCACGCTGGAATCGGTGGCCAGCGAAATCAGTGTCGGCAGCTTCGTCTCTTTTATCGCCGCCATGATGTTATTGATGCAACCCATGAAACGGCTGACCAATATCAATGCGTCGGTACAGCGCGGTGTGGCGGCGGCGCGCAGCATCTTTGCTGTGCTGGATGAGGAAAATGAAGACCCGGGCGGTAAGGTGCCACTGTCCCGGGTGCGTGGTGCCATTGAATTCCGGGATGTCTCGTTTGCCTACGACGAGCACAAGGGCAATGTCCTCAAACAGCTTTCGTTTGTGATCGAACCCGGGCAGCGCGTCGCGCTGGTGGGGCATTCCGGCAGCGGCAAGTCCACACTGGCGCAATTACTGGTGCGTTTCCATGACCCAGTCAGTGGCACTGTCTTACTCGATGGACGGGACCTGAAGGATTACCGGCGCGCTGACCTGCGCAGCCAGGTCGGCATGGTCGGACAGGATGTGATTCTGTTTAACGATACCATTCGCAGTAATATTGCCTTCGGTGCCCTGGCGGATGCCAGTGAGCAGGAGATTATCGCGGCGGCAGAGGCCGCGCATGCGATGGACTTTATCCGTGAATTACCGCATGGGCTGGATACGCGTATCGGTGATCGTGGCGCGCTGTTGTCCGGCGGACAACGCCAGCGCCTGGCGATAGCCCGCACCATTCTCAAGAATGCGCCGATACTGGTGCTGGACGAAGCCACCTCCGCACTCGACAGTGTGTCCGAGAAACTGGTGCATGATGCACTTGAACAACTCATGCAACATCGCACCTCACTTGTCATTGCACACCGTTTATCCACGGTGGAACATGCCGACCGCATTCTGGTACTGGAACAGGGGACGCTGATAGAAAGCGGCACCCATGCCGAGTTACTGGCGAAGCAGGGGGTTTATGCCGACCTGTACCGTTTGCAGTTCAGCGACACGCGCGTGACATGAGGCGCGACCGGCTGGAACACGGGTTGAACCGTATCTGGTATGCGGAGAGACCGCCACCCGCCTGGTTGATGCCGTTCTCCTGGCTCTATTGTATGCTGACCGGTATCCGTCAACAGGCTCACAGGGCGGGGCTGTTGCGCACCAGGCATCCCGCGGCGACCACCATCGTGGTAGGTAACCTGACGGTGGGAGGTACCGGTAAAACACCATTTGTAGCGGCGCTGGTGGATGTGTTGTCTGAACAGGGACTGCGTGCCGGTATCATTGCACGGGGCTATGGTGGTAAGGCCGCCAGCTGGCCGCACAGGGTCACGCCAGACAGTGATCCGTCGCTCAGTGGCGATGAAGCGGTGTGGCTTGCACAGGCCTGCAGGGTACCCGTCTATGCCGGACCGGACCGGTTTGCAGCGGCATGTGCATTACTGGATGAGCGCCCGGTCGATGTGCTGATCAGTGACGATGGCCTGCAACACAAACAACTCGGGCGCGATATTGAAATTGTGATGATTGACCCGTTACGGGGGTTTGGTAACAGGCAGTGCCTGCCGGCCGGGCCACTGCGTGAACGGTTGTCGCGTCTGGCACGGGTGGATGCCACAGTTTCACTGGGCGAACACCCGCTGGCGAGGTTTCATATTGATACCAGAGCGGGTGACGCCGTTAATGTGCAGAACCCTGCTGACACACGTCCGTTGTATTCCTTTGCCGGCCAGGCCTGCCACGCGGTCGCAGGAATCAGTCATCCGGCACGCT
>JALVCM010000298.1 GCA_027010005.1 Thiohalobacter sp. | reverse complement strand
GCGATTGAAACCACCAAACTCTAATGCAGTTCCTTACAAGTCCGGTATCGACTCACCCTCGAACAACTGCTCGACAGTTTCCCGCTGGCGAATGACATGTGCCCTGTCACCATCAACAAGAATCTCCGCCGGCCGCGGACGGCTGTTGTAGTTTGAGGCCATGGTGAAACCATAGGCCCCGGCAGTGCGCACGGCGAGCCGGTCACCCTGTGCAAGTGTCAGTTCACGGTCCTTGCCGAGGAAGTCGCCGGTTTCACAAACAGGACCAACGACATCCCAGTGCTTTGCTTCGCCCTCGTGTGGAATCACTGGCACGATATCCTGCCAGGCCTGGTACAGCGCCGGGCGCAGCAGGTCGTTCATGGCGGCATCGACAATGGCGAAATTGTGTTCGGCGGTCTCCTTGAGGTATTGCAGTTCCGTTACCAGGATGCCGGCGTTGGCGGCGATGGCGCGACCGGGCTCGATAAGAATCTCCTTGTCGCAGCTGGACAGCCGGGCCATCAGGGGCCGCACATAGGCTTCCGGTGATGGCGGGTGCTGATCACGGTAACGCACACCAAGACCACCACCCAGGTCCAGGTGGTGGATCGGAATACCGTCCGACTCGATGTGGTCGACCAGTTCCAGTACCCGGTCCAGCGCATCCACGAACGGCGCGATTTCGGTAAGTTGTGAACCGATGTGGCAGTCGATGCCCTGGACCTCGAGGTGCGTGCTGTCGGCAGCCTGTCGGTAGGCATCCCGCGCGGCGTTTACCTCGATCCCGAACTTGTTTTCCTTGAGACCGGTGGATATATAAGGATGGGTATGTGCATCCACATCCGGGTTGACGCGCAGGGAAACGGGCGCCTGTACACCGTGTGCAGCGGCAATATCATTCAGGCGTGATAGTTCAGCCGTGGACTCCACATTGAAGCAGCGGATACCGGTGTCCAGCGCCATCTCCATTTCGGGAGCGGTCTTGCCGACGCCGGAAAAAACGATTCGTGCCGGATCGCCACCGGCTTTCAGTACGCGTGCCAGCTCACCACCGGACACAATATCGAAACCGGAGCCGAGCCTGGCCAGCAGTGCCAGTACCGCGAGGCTGGAGTTGGCCTTGACCGCGTAACAGACCAGGTGCGGATGATCGCCCAGGGCTGCGTCGAAGGCCTTCCAGTGTCGTTCCAGTGTGGCGCGGGAGTAGACGTACAGGGGCGTGCCGTGCCGGTCGGCCAGCGTGGAGACATCGACCTGTTCGGCACACAGGCGTCCCTCGTGATACTCGAAATAATCCATATGGCTTACTTTTTTGCGTCGTCTTTCTGTTCGGTGTGTTCGGGCAGGTAGAGGTCGCCTTTCTGCCCGCAGGCGGACAGCATGGCGCCGACACCGGCAACGCCGATGACCAGCCAGAGGAGGTAGCTTGCCCAGCAAGGTTTCATATCGGCATTCTCCGGGTGACAGGCCGGCAGTATACGAAGCCGGCGGCAAAAGCCCAAGTCGAACCTGTTGCGGGTTGCGGGTACTATGTGCCGCAACTGAATGACACAGGAACAACCATGCTGGAAATGCTGGAGATCGAACCGCCGGGAGAGGCGAACGGTACCGTTATATGGCTGCACGGCCTGGGCGCTGACGGCCGCGATTTCGAGCCGCTGGTGCGTGACTGGGGGCTGGCGGAAAAGCAGGGAATACGGTTTGTCCTGCCACATGCGCCACGCCAGCCGGTCACCCTGAACGGGGGTATGGTGATGCGTGCCTGGTATGACCTGTATGACCTGTCCTTCGACAAGGGTGAGGATACGGAAGGTATCGAGCGTGCACGGCAGATGCTTCTGTCATTAGTCAGCCGTGAAGTGGAGCGGGGTATTCCCGTGCAACGGATCTTGCTGGCGGGCTTTTCCCAGGGTGCGGCTGTAGTATTGCATACCGCACTGCGCATGGCGGAACCGCTGGCCGGGGTGCTGGCGCTGTCCGGGTATTTGCCGCAGCCCGCCACACTGGCAACGGAAAAGCAGGCTGACCCGGAGCAGCTGGCGATTCGTATCGACCACGGTGAGCAGGACCCTGTTGTGCCGTTTGCCGCCGCAGAAAGAACATGCAGGGCGCTGGAGGCCCAGGGTTACCCGGTAGAGTTCCATGCCTGGCCCATGCAGCACAGTCTGTGTCCGCCACAGGTACAGAGTTTACGCAGCTGGATCGCGGAAAAACTGGATTGATTCAAATCAAGGCCGGCTGTGCCGGCCTGAGGGAGAATGGCTTACCATGAAGAGACCTATACGATACCTGCAGGCTGTGCTGGCACTGGTAGCTGCCACAAGCATTGCCGTGCCTGCGAGTCAGCCCGATGGCGAGGCACTCTACCAGCAGCATTGTGCCGTCTGCCACGGCAGTGACGGTGGTGGCGGCGTTGGTGTGCCACTGAATCTTCCGGATTTCCTGGCAGTCGCCAGCGACGATTACCTGCGCAATACCCTGCGCCACGGCCGCCCGGGCCGGGTCATGCCGGCTTTTCCTTCACTTGGTGAGGACGAAGCTGATGCCATCATCCGGACAATCCGGGGCTGGTCCGATACGCCGGCACCAGTGTATGACCAGAAGCGGTTGAAAGGT
>JALVCM010000297.1 GCA_027010005.1 Thiohalobacter sp. | reverse complement strand
TCCAACGACTCATGACGTGGACGGCCTCAGCCCTTTCTCCTGTCTCGCAGGAAATATCCTATTACTTGCGAGCAACTTCAAGCATAGGATGACGCGGCCAGGGCTGTTTCGGGTCGGAGAAGGATCTTTCGAAGGTGGTGTGTTAAGCCAGGTATCATTAAGCTAAACTGGACAACGCTATTCAAACAGCTCAGTTGGGGGGGTAAGAGTGGAAAAAGACAAACGCCGCTATGTGCGCACTGAATTCAGTTCCGAAGTAAAGCTGATGCACTCCGAAATGGGGTCGATTCAGGTCAGGACGCGGGATATTTCGGAAGGGGGGGTCTATCTGCTGACGGGGGACAAGGTCAACTACCCGGTCGGTACCGAGTTTACCTTGCAGGCCATGGATATGGCGGAAGAAGCACCGGTGGTCAGGGCCGTTATTGTACGCCTCGAACCGGATGGTATTGCCCTGCAGTTTTTCGAGGACTAGTGCCGCTGTCCTGCGCCTGGTGGATGCACCTTACTGCCATTTTCAGTAGAATCCGCCTCAACATACGCAGATGGATAAAGCGCAGCCTCCCATGAATATGAATTTCCTTGATTTTGAACAGCCTATCGCCGAACTCGAAGCCAAGATCGAGGAGTTGCGCTATGTCGGTGATGATGCCGAGGTCAATATCAACGAGGAAATCAGCCGCTTGCAGGAAAAGAGCCGCTCGCTGACGGAATCCATTTTCAAAGATCTCAATGCCTGGCAGGTTTCACAGCTGGCACGCCACCCGCAACGGCCCTACACGCTGGATTACATTCAGCGCATCTTTACCGATTTCGAGGAACTGCACGGTGACCGCGCCTATGCCGACGACAAGGTGATTGTTGGTGGCGTGGCCCGGCTCGACGGCAAGCCGGTGATGGTGATCGGTCACCAGAAGGGCCGTGATACCAACGAGAAGATCCGTCGTAATTTTGGTATGCCGCGCCCCGAGGGCTACCGCAAGGCAAAACGCCTGATGGAAATGGCGGAGCGTTTCAAAATGCCGATACTGACGCTGATCGATACACCCGGTGCCTACCCGGGCATTGGTGCGGAGGAACGTGGCCAGAGTGAAGCCATAGCACGCAACCTGTACGTAATGGCGGATCTCAAAACACCGATTATCTGCACGGTCATCGGTGAGGGTGGTTCCGGCGGTGCACTGGCAATTGGTGTGGGTGACCGCATGCTGATGTTGCAGTACAGCATCTATTCGGTGATTTCCCCGGAAGGTTGCGCATCCATTTTATGGAAGAGTGCAGAAAAGGCTTCCGATGCGGCCGAGGCGCTGGGTGTAACGTCGGGCCGTCTGAAAGAACTCAATCTTATCGATGAGGTTATTGATGAACCGCTGGGCGGTGCCCATCGTGATCCGGATAGCATGGCGGAAACTATCCGGGGTCGCCTGCTTGACCATATCGAACAGCTTGAGCGTTTGCCGATGGATCAACTGGTGGCGGCGCGCTACCAGCGTCTGATGTCATACGGTGAGTACCTCGAAAAATAATCCCTTCGATGCTGTTGTCCCGGCGCTGCCGGATGCCGCGAGTTATATCGTAGCCTACAGCGGCGGCGTTGATTCACACGTTTTGTTGCACCTGCTCGCCGAACGGCGCAATGAACTGCGTGCGCCACTCATGGCCGTACATGTCGATCACGGCATCCAGTCACAATCCGGCGAGTGGCAATTGCATTGCGCATCGGTCTGCCATCAGCTGGATATCCCGTTCCACGCCCTGCAAACCCATGGAGCCGCTGTCCCGGGCGAGAGCCCGGAAGCCGCGGCGCGCAGTGCGCGCTACCGTGTGCTGGAAGCCTGGTTACCCGAAGATGCCGCGCTGCTGACCGCGCAGCACCGTGAAGACCAGGCGGAAACCCTGCTGTTGCAACTGTTCCGTGGTGCAGGGCCGCGCGGCCTGTCGGCCATGCCGGCCAGTATGCCGCTGGGACGTGGCCGCCTGCTGCGTCCCTTGCTGGACATGACGCGCGCTGACATCCTGGCCCGGGCGCAGGCACACGCGCTGGACTGGATTGAAGACCCCTCGAATGCCGATACACGCTATGACCGGAACCTGTTGCGTCATACGTTAGTACCACAGTTGCAGGAACGCTGGCCGGGCCTGACCGGCGTACTGGCACGCGCGGCACAGCTCCAGTCCGAACAGGCGGGTCTGGCGGATGACCTGGCGGCAATCGATTTTTCCGGGTGTTGCAGTGCTGATGGCAAACAGCTGTTGCAGGCCGGGTTGATGACGCTTGCACCGGCCCGGCAGAGGAACCTGTTGCGTTACTGGATTCACCGCCACGGCTTTGTCATGCCGTCACAGGCCGTGATGGCACGTATTCGTGAGGAAATGCTGTTCAGTCGCGATGACGCTCGGCCCGTGGTGCAATGGGGTAATGCCGAGATCCGCCGCTATCGCGGAGAACTTTACCTGATGCAGGCCTTGCCGGCCCAGGATACGGAACAGTGTATTCACTGGGACCTGCGCAGCAAACCGGAGCTGGATATGGCTGAGGGCGTCCTGTCAGCAAGTCCGGTGAGCGGGGAAGGGCTGTACCTGGCGGATGAATTTTCCCATGTTGATGTCCGTTTTCGACGGGGTGGTGA
>JALVCM010000296.1 GCA_027010005.1 Thiohalobacter sp. | reverse complement strand
GACACTGCTCTCTAGTGCACGGGACAAACTTTTTACTGCACGTGAACAGCGTGTCCGTCCGGGCCGTGACGACAAGATCCTGGTGTCGTGGAATGCCCTGATGATAAAGGGCATGGCACAGGCAGCACGGGTTTTTGACGAGCCTGAGTATTTCAGATCATCGCAATGCGCACTGGACTTCATTCGCAGCACACTGTGGTCAGGGGGCAGATTGCTGGCCACCTGCAAGGATGGCCGCGCACACCTGCCAGCCTACCTCGATGATTATGTCTTTCTCATCGACGCCATCCTGGAACGGCTTCAGGTGCACTGGGACAGCGACGAGCTGGCGTTTGCCCTGCAGCTTGCCGATGTGGTGCTGGAACACTTCGCTGACCCGGAAGGGGGTTTCTGGTTTACCGCCGACGACCACGAGAACCTGATCCAGCGCCCGAAACCGCTGGGTGACGATGCCATGCCGGCGGGCAACGCCGTTGCGGCAAAAGTCTTCGGCAGGCTTGGGCACCTGCTGGGTGACACCCGCTATACCATTGCCGCTGAAAACACCCTGAAGGCGGCCTGGAACCACATCCAGCAGGGACCATACGGACACACCGGGTTCCTGCTTGCCGTAGAAGAATACCTGAACCCGCCGGAAACACTGGTGATACGGCCCGCTGACCGGCAGGCTGAATGGCGACAGGCGGTCGGCAATGATTACGCACCACGACGTATGTGTTTCATCATTCCAGATGACGCCGGGGAACGTCCCGGCCTGCTCGCAGAACGTACGGCACAGGACAACGGTGTTGCCTGGTTGTGCCAGGGCACGCATTGCCTGCCCCCCATCGACGACCCCGCACAACTCAGGGAACAACTCGACACTCACGGGGACAGCTGACACAATCAGCACCCGACCTGCTGATAACGAGCCACCATACACATGCACCAATCCGGCAAACCGGTCAGCTTCTGGGCAGCTGTCTCTCTCGGTATTGGTGCCATGATCGGCGCCGGTATCTTTGCCTTGCTGGGTGAGGCAGGCGCCATCTCCGGCAGCGCCGTGTACCTGTCATTTATTATCGGCGGTGTCATTGCCCTGTTCAGTGGCTATTCACTCGGCAAGCTCGGGGCACGCTACCCCTCCTCGGGCGGCATCGTGGAATACCTTGCCCAGTCCTGGGGTACCGGTATGTTTACCGGCTCGATGAGCATCATGCTGTACCTTGCAGCACTGGTATCGCTTAGCCTGATTGCAAAGACCTTTGGCAGTTACGCCAGCACCCTGCTACAGGGAGAAGCGCCCTCACCACTGTGGCGGCATATTTTCTCTACCGGCATCATCGTACTATTTGCCCTGATCAACCTGAAAGGTGCGAAAGATGTTGCCTTCTGGGAAAAACTGACCGTTGCGGTCAAGTTCCTGGTACTGAGCGGCTTCGCTGTTGCCGGAGTGATCTATGCTCGCCCTGAACTGCTGTCTCCCGAACACTACCCGCCAACCCCGGACATCTTCTTCAGCCTGGCCATTACGTTCTTTGCCTACGAAGGCTTCCGCGTCATCACCAACGCCGCGGAAGACATGCCCTCACCGGAGAAGACCCTGCCGCGCGCCATGGTGACCGCCATCCTGCTGGTGATGTTGCTGTATATCGCTGTATCACTGGCGGTGTATGGCAATCTTCCGGCCCAGAAAGTCATCGCCGCCAAGGACTATGCACTGGCTGAAGCCGCCCTGCCGGTATTCGGCCATATCGGTTTTACCATTGTTTCCATCGCTGCCCTGATCTCTACGGCATCATCGATCAATGCCAACCTGTACGCCGTCACCAATGTCACCTACCAGCTGGCGAAGGACGGTGAACTGCCTTCCGAGTTTGGTAATCCTATCGGCAACAGCCACGAGGGGCTGGTCATCAGCAGCCTGCTGGTCATTGTATTGTCGCTGTTGTTTGACCTGTCGGAAATTGCAGCCATCGGCTCCATCTCGATCCTGTTTGTCCATGCTGTCACGCACATCGGGCACCTGCGCCTGACCGGCGAAACCGGCGCCTCCCGGCTGCTGGTGGTTCTGGCCGCGCTACTCAGTCTTGTTGCCATGGGTCTGGCACTGTATTACGTCAGCCAGTCATCCGACCGGGTTGTCATCCTGCTGGCCAGTTTTGCCGGCATTGCCATACTGACTGAATTCACCCTGCAAATACTGACACAGCGCGAAATCGTACCGAGAACCCCGCACCGGGATATACAGAAATACCATGGCTAACATCGTCACATACAGTCTTCCTCTACTCCTGCTGCTGTGCTCTTCCCTGCAGGCAGACACCACACTGTATTTTGTCGGTCAGTTCGGTGACCGGGCCATCATTCATATCGACGGGAAACAACGCACACTCAGGGTCGGCGAAACAAGTCGTGAAGGTGTCAAGCTGCTGTCCGTTGATGCAAACAATGCCGTTGTTCTCTATAACGGAAAAAAACAGTCACTGGGCTTTGCTGCCTCGGCAGGCGGAACCTACAAGGCCCACTCAAGTACCGAAGTCAGGATATGGGCCGATGCATCGGGCAGTTTCCAGACACCCGGCAGTATCAACGGCCGGCTGGTCAATTTTCTTGTCGACACCGGTGCAACCACGGTAGCCATCAATGAAAT
>JALVCM010000295.1 GCA_027010005.1 Thiohalobacter sp. | reverse complement strand
ATCAGGGGAACGTCCAACTCTGAAATCTGCAAGGCGCTGTCGATTTCAAAGGCGACGCTGAGAACGCACCTCAACAATATATATCACAAGTTCCGGGATCTCGGCGAGGTTCCGGAATTTATGCCGGCAAACCGGATATCACGGTGAACAGAATCGGGGCAGTGGAGGGGCTGCGGGCGCCGGATGCAGGGCCGCGGCTCCCGTCTCCGTTGTCTGTTCCTTTTTTGCTGATTCCCGATTCTGTCGTATCCCGCCTGGTCGCCGGGGTTCTGAACAGTATGCTTGCCGTACAGCTCAGGGAGGGCGAGCTTGATTTCTTGCGACAGCGCTCACTGGTTATCAGGGTAAGGGATGCGGGTGTCAGTGTTTACCTGACAGTCAGCGGACAGAAGCTGGTTGCCACCAGGCCGCGGGCAACGAGTGACCTGGGTATTGAAGCCAGCCTGTATGATTTCCTGGTGCTGACCGGGCAGCAGGAAGACCCGGATACACTGGTGTTCCAGCGCCGACTGGTGATGCAGGGCGATACCGAGCTGGGGCTGGAGGTGAAAAATTTCCTCGACGGGCTGGATGTCGAGTCCCTTGGGTTGTACCGGCATCTTGCTCCGGTGCTGCATAGATTGTTGCCTGTCTACAAACGGGTATTCAGTTGATACGGTCAAAATAACGCAACCGGTACAGCAGCCGGGAGTGCGGTGCATTGTCATTGAAGCCGCTGCGGTCGTGCAGTACATTATTACTGATCAGGCCCCACCCGGGTTGTAGTATCAGGCGGTAAATACAGGGATCATCTGACATCAACAGGTTCTCCAGTGCTGCAATTGCGGCATGCGTCTGTGAATTGTTTTTCCACTCGATACTATGGTTACGCGCTGTGTAGCGCATGTGCAGGCGTCCCTCGTGAGAAAGTGAAAAAACCGGTCCGGAACGTGCCGGTCGCAGTACCGAGCCCTTTTCGATATTGGCAGGTATCGTCATGGCATCCGGTTCCATCAGTGCCTTTATATGCGCGGGGTTTTCATCACGCAGACGTATGTAGGCAATTTCGTGGTCAAGCAGGGCATTTTCACCTCCCTCGCCAGCAGGATGTACGCAGTGCAGCAACAGTGAATGGATCTGCTGGTCAAGGCTGTTGTAGTAGCCATCGGTATGCCAGTGAATGGGTCGGTTGGTATAGGGGATATAGCGGGTACGCCACTGGTCATCAACAACCTGCAGGGCGGTTATGCCATCATCGTCGGCACCCATGTTCCGGTCGAGATTGCGCAGTCCGAATTGTGCACCAAGGGTAGCGGGAATCAGCCTGTCAGGGTCATCACCGGTCTTGCCAATATAGACCGCCATGTTGGCTTTGTTGCAGCGCTCGAGAATGGCTTCATGTTCCGAGGGTTTCAGCCGGCGTGGATCATCGACCTCCACAATGAGTGCATCAGCATTCTGCGGGTAGTTTTCCAGTTTGGCTGCCTTCCAGTTTTCGTAGGCAACAGGGTTGTCAGGATCAAAAGGGTTGTTCTCATAGACGGGGTTGTTCAAAGGCATAAGGCCTCCTCTGCCTCGTTGCATTCCATCCCTGCCGTACCATGCCAGTAACCATTGCAATAGCCTTTGGGCGCGAAGGCTTGCAGGGCGGTACGGGCATCCTGTGGGGACAGCTCGCTGTTCAGGCATTGATGAAAAATCCTGATAATACTTTCTGTGTGTCGTGACTGCGGACTGATGCGTAGTACATCCACATCGAGTCCGGTCAGCTGGTCGATATCTTCTGCCAGATTGCAGGTTCTGGCTGACTGGGTCTGGACCCCGTTGAGGGTCAGAAAGGCTTCATCTTCCCTGGTAGAAAGCAACAGGCCGTCGGGGTAGTCGAGGCAGCGGAACTGGCAGTCATCCTTGGGCAGGTTATGGGCACGTGCCGTGAAACAGCGTGCGGAATAGGCGAGTGGCAGCCGGCCGTAGGCAAATACTTCGGTTTCGACATTGTCCGGACGCTGCTGCTGTATATCGGCAAGTGTTGTGCGGGAGAGTTCGACAGACATGACCCAGCGTTTCAGACCACGCTCGGCGAGTACTTTCAGGGTCCGGTGGTTGTAGATATTAATCGCGGGGCCTGTGACGAAGCGGGTTTTGCCGGATAACAGCCGGACTGCCGCCATGTCGTTGGCTTCGATACTGAACGCTGTATTGTCACACAGTCTTTTCAGTGCGCCCAGTTCGGAGCCAGCCTCGATCAGGGTCATACTCGACAGTACAACTTCCTTGCCGGCGTCACTCAGCATCCGCGCCAGTGCCAGCCAGTCTTCGTTGCGCAGGGCCCGGCGCTTGGCGCACACAGTTTCACCCAGGTAGACAATGTCGACCGGTGTTTCCGCTATCTGCGCATAGAATGCCAGTAGCTGCTCACGACCCCAGTAATACAGGACCGGGCCGAGGGAAAGTCGTGTTTCGGGTTGAGAGCTCATTGCCATGGCCTGTGGTACGCACCGAGTGTGGTTTGTGCACCTTCTGACACGTTTTGCAGTGCATCCAGCCAGGGTGCCCGGGGGTGGTAGTTGTCCGGGTCCCTGTGGCAGGCGTCCAGTGCCGCACGCCATACCTGTGTCACCTGTCTGACGTAGGCCGGACTTCTCTGGCGGCCT
>JALVCM010000294.1 GCA_027010005.1 Thiohalobacter sp. | reverse complement strand
GGAAAATCCGGGACCTCGACAGCCCCAGTATAGCCGTCGTTGACAACCCCGATAACGGGGGGTAAAGTGCGCGGCTCGCAATATTCGTGATCCACCAGATTTGTATTGCCGAGGTGGTGAAATTGGTAGACACGCTAGCTTCAGGTGCTAGTGGGGGCAACCCCGTGGAGGTTCAAGTCCTCTCCTCGGCACCATTCATTCCCTCAGGTTTTCACCGGACCTGGCGCTGACCGCGCAACACATTGCCTTTACACAAAATCCCCCTTAGGATGTCGCTCAACACAGGCGCCAGGATCGCTGGCCCCGGGCCACCACAGAGCTGCGCACTGTGTGCATCGATAATCAGAATATTATATAGAGAACAGGCATGTGTATTTTCAGGCCCCGTTCCCGGATATTGCCTCGAGACAGTGCCGGCCACGGAATGATCGAAGGCGTCACCTCATCCCTGACTGCCTTTGTTATCGCATCACTGGGGTCATTTGCCCATGCCGCAGACAATGACGTCCTGTTATCGGAAGAGGCGTTTCTGGACGAGCTGCCGATTATTCTCTCAGCCTCGCGCCTGCCACAGTCACCGTCGAATGCCCCCATAGCCACCACCATCATTGACCGGGAGATGATTGTTGCTTCCGGTTTTACCGAAATACCGGACCTGCTGCGGCTGGCACCCGGGTTTATCGTCAACTATGAAAACGGCTATAACCAGGCTGTCGGTTATCATGTGCTCTCGGATGAGTTCTCGCGCCAGATGCAGGTACTGGTGGATGGCCGGTCCGTCTATGAACCGTCTCTGGGTGGTGTTTCCTGGACTGATCTGCCACTGGCCATCGATGATATCGAGCGCATCGAGGTCATGCGCGGCCCGAATGCTTCCAGCTATGGCGCCAATGCCTTTACCGCCATCATTAATATCATTACCCGCCAGGCCGTGCTCGACCGTGGCCTGATGCTGAAAAGCAATGTTGGGAGTGACGGACTCACCGAAGGCTACATGCGTTACGGCGGCGCCTACGAAAACCTGGACTACCGGGTAACAACCGCCTACCGCAAGAATAACGGTTTCGATGAGCGCTTCGATGACATGCAGGTCAAGCTGATTACCGTACGTGGCGACTTCCAGATCGGTCTCGACGACACACTCATGGTGCAACTGGGGCACAACAGCGGCACAAAGGGGGATGATGATGCTTTTGACGAGCTGGTGCCCGACCACAAAAAACAGACCTACAGCCAGTTCCAGCAAATAAAACTGACCCACACACTGTCTGCCGACCAGGAATTTTCTGTCCAGTTCTACCACAACCAGAACAAGAACATTAACGATTTCAACAGCCCGCCGGTTCCGGCACTGGGCGGACTTCAGCTCTATTTTGACGAAAGGGTCACGGCTGACCGCTGGGATATTGAATTCCAGAATATCCTCAAGCCGGCAGACCCCCTGCGCCTGGTGTGGGGCTTTGGCGCACGCAAGGACGAAGTGGTCGGCCCCACGTTCTTCAATACGACCGATCACGTTGCCAACCGGTCCTGGCGGGTTTTCAGCAACACCGAGTATTATCTGTCTGACAAAACGCTGCTCAATGCCGGCGTTGTCTATGAAGACAGCGATACCGGCGGCCGGAATATTTCTCCCCGTGCTTCGCTCAATCATCACCTGTATAAGAACCACACCCTGCGCGTATCCATATCACGTGCATACCGCGACCCGTTTGTCTTTGAGGAGTCGCCTGACTACAGATTCCCGCTCCCGGCGCCCAACAATGCACTGCTCTTTGACGCGGGCAATATTGATTCTGAACGCATCACTTCGCGGGAAATCGGTTATGTCGGAAACTTCCCCCGTGCCCACACGTCGCTGGATATCCGCTACTTCCACGAGGATCTGGACAAGCTGATCACTCTCAACAAGACCGTCTTTGCACAGGGCGTGGATGGCACGGCACTGTTCTTCAACAACCGGAACAGTGCCCGAATCAAGGGAATAGAACTGTCCGCCAGGTACCGGCCCGGTAATGGCAACCGTTTCAATATCAGCTACACGCACCAGGATATCGACAGTACCGACAGCAGCGGCAGCAGTAACTACGCGGATGCCGGCCCGACAAATATGCTGAATATCCTGGCCATACATGATTTTCCCAATGGCTACACAGCCAGCGCAGGCTTTTACTACCTGTCCAGCATGAAAGAACTGTCGACCAACGATGTGCGCCCCGCTCAGTATCGCACCGATGTCCGCCTCGCCCGCACAGTCTCGATCACCGGGCAAAACATCACATTCGCGGTCGTTGTCCAGAACCTGTTTGACAAGGATGAAGAGACCCGGCTCAGGAATAACTTTGACCGTCGCGCCTATGGCTCGGTCACACTCAACTTCAAGTAGTACACGATGTCACAGCAGTACAGAAAAACCGGGATATTGAAGCATTACTTCAGCATTCTGCCAGCCGTTTTCCTTGCCATGGTACTGACAGCAACCTGTTTATTCATGGCCCCCGAACGTGTCCAGGCAGACGATAGTGTCAATATCCTTTTTATCAACAGTCACACATCACCCCCCTATCTTCGATTCGTTGAAGAAACAGTACGTGCATTCAGGAAAGGAAACAGCCTCGATGCCAACACGACCTCATTGACT
>JALVCM010000293.1 GCA_027010005.1 Thiohalobacter sp. | reverse complement strand
TCGATGATGTCAATTTACAGGATGGCGAGGCACGGGTGCTGGGCAAGGGCCGCAAGACGCGTATCGTCCCGGTCGGCAGCAAGGCGAAAACGGCACTTGCCGGCTGGCTGCCAGTGCGTAACCTGCGCGCGGATGAGAATGAGAATGCCCTGTTTATCAGCCGCAACGGTACCCGCATCAGCCCCCGCAGCGTGCAGCAACGGCTCAAACGCTGGGCCCTGAAACAGGGTCTGGAAAGCCGCCTGCATCCCCACGCCCTGCGCCACTCCTGTGCCACCCACGTACTCGAATCCAGCGGTGACCTGCGCGCCGTGCAGGAATTACTCGGTCACGCCAATCTCGGCACCACGCAGATCTATACCCACCTCGACTTCCAACGCCTCGCGCAGGTCTACGATACTGCCCACCCGCGTGCACGGAAAAAACACGGCCCTGAATAGCCCCCATACTGCTGCTAACCGGCGGTTTTACCGGGTTTTGGCCTGATTACGGCACAGGTCTGGTGTACAATCCCCGGCCCGTTTGGACAATTTCAGGACTGCAACGTGGAACAGTACCGAGGCACAACCATTCTTTCTGTACGACGCAACGGCCAGGTGGTCGTTGGCGGTGATGGACAGGTCTCCATGGGTAATACCGTGATGAAAGGTAATGCGCGCAAGGTGCGCACCCTGTATCACGGTAAGGTACTGGCGGGTTTTGCCGGTGGAACCGCCGATGCCTTCACCTTATTCGAGCGCTTCGAGGCCAAGCTGGAAAAACACCAGGGACACCTGGTGCGCTCCGCCGTCGAGCTGGCGAAGGACTGGCGCACCGACCGTATGCTGCGCCGGCTCGAAGCCCTGCTGGTCGTGGCAGACAAGGAAGCCTCGCTGATTATCACCGGCAATGGCGATGTCATCGAACCTGAGGACAGCCTGATGGCGATTGGCTCGGGCGGGCCGTTTGCCCAGGCGGCTGCGCGCGCCATGCTGGAAACCACTGAACTGGACGCCCGCAGCATTGTCGAAAAAGGCCTGAATATCGCCGCCGGTATTTGTGTCTACACCAATCACAACCTCACACTGGAAGAACTCGAGTGCTGAGCAACACCACGCACGCACAGAGCAGCTAGCAAACCATGTCTGATATGACCCCACGCGAAATTGTCCAGGAGCTGGACAAACACATCATCGGCCAGGACGACGCCAAACGCGCCGTTGCCATCGCCCTGCGCAACCGCTGGCGCCGCCAGCAGGTCGAGGAACCGCTGCGCAGCGAGATCACGCCCAAGAATATCCTGATGATCGGTCCGACCGGCGTCGGCAAGACCGAAATTGCACGGCGGCTGGCGCGCCTTGCCGATGCGCCCTTTATCAAGGTCGAAGCCACCAAGTTCACCGAGGTCGGTTACGTGGGCCGAGATGTCGAGTCCATCATTCGCGACCTGATGGAAGTCTCGATCAAGATGACCCGCGAAACGGAAATGGCCAAGGTCCGTCACCGTGCGGAAGATGCCGCCGAGGAACGTATCCTCGATGTCCTGCTACCGAAACCCCGCAGTCTCGACCCGGATGCTGAAACTGGAGACAGCGAAGGCAGTGACACACGACAGAAATTCCGCAAGATGCTGCGCGAAGGCAAACTGGATGAACGTGAAATTGAAATCGAGGTATCCGCAACACCGGTCGGTGTGGAGATTATGGCACCGCCTGGCATGGAGGACATGACCAGCCAGCTTCAGGGCATGTTCCAGAACCTCGGTGGCGGACGCACCAAGACGCGCAAGCTGCGCGTGGCGGAAGCCATGAAAGTGCTGATCGAAGAAGAAGCGGCCAGCATGATCAACGAGGAAGACATGAAACTGCAGGCCCGTGAAAGTGTGGAGCAGAATGGTATCGTCTTCATTGATGAAATCGACAAGGTCACGCAGCGTAGTGACCAGGGCGGCAGCCCCGGTGTATCTCGTGAGGGTGTACAACGCGACCTGCTGCCGTTGGTCGAAGGCAGCACCGTGACCACCAAGCACGGCATGATCAAGACTGATCATATCCTGTTTATTGCGTCTGGTGCGTTTCACCTTTCCAAGCCGTCCGACCTGATCCCGGAACTCCAGGGCCGCCTGCCGATTCGCGTTGAACTGGATGCACTGGGCATTGCCGAGTTCGTGCGTATCCTGACTGAACCGGATGCATCACTGACGGAACAGTACATCGCACTGATGAAAACCGAAGGCCTGGCACTGACGTTTACCGATGACGGTATCGAACGTATCGCCAAGGTTGCCTGGGAAATCAACGAACGCACAGAAAACATTGGCGCTCGCCGCCTGCACACCGTGATCGAACGTCTGCTCGAAACCGTCTCCTACGAGGCAGCCGACAAGTCCGGCCAGCAGGTCACGGTTGATGCCGCCTACGTCGATGCGCAACTCGACGACCTGGCCCGGGACGAAGACCTGAGCCGCTACATTCTCTGATTTTATTGAGGTAACACCGCACATGGCCGACAAACACCCGCACCCGACCGAAATCAACTTCCACCAGAAATCACGCACACTGGAAATCACGTTTGATGACGGCAGCAACTTCACCATGAGCGCCGAGTACCTGCGTGTCTACTCACCTTCCGCTGAAGTCCAGGGCCACGGACCGGGCGAAGGCGT
>JALVCM010000292.1 GCA_027010005.1 Thiohalobacter sp. | reverse complement strand
ATCCTTGTCTGGTGTATCACAAACACAATATTCGATAACAAAGTTTGTATTATGATTGACTTGAGTACGTCTCCGGCATGACTGTCACTGAACAGCAGGCACGTGCAGCGATCGAAGTCAGGTCGTTGTGCAAGAATTTTGGCACGTTTGCGGCGGTCCGCGATGTGTCGTTTGAAGTTCACACCGGAGAGGTGCTGGGCTTCCTCGGTCCTAACGGGGCCGGTAAATCCACCACCATGAAAATGATTACCGGTTTTCTGGCGCCGGACCGTGGGCAGGTCAGCGTGGCCGGTTTTGATGTCAGCCAGGATCCCATCGAGGTCAAGCGCAGAATCGGTTACCTGCCCGAAGGTGCACCGGCCTACGAAGACATGGTTGTCAGTGATTTCCTGGCCTTCATTGCTGAAATCCGTGGTTACAGCGGTGCAGAAAAACGTAGCAGGGTAGTGCTGGCAATCGACCGGGCCAACCTGGGAAGTGTCGCCCACAAGCCGGTCGAGACTCTGTCCAAGGGCTTCAAGCGTCGCGTCGGCCTGGCCCAGTCAATCCTGCACGATCCGCCCATCCTGATCATGGATGAGCCAACAGACGGGCTGGATCCCAACCAGAAACACGAGGTGCGGGAACTGATCCGGGAAATGACCAGCGACAAGGCTATCCTGATTTCCACCCATATTCTCGAAGAAGTCGATGCAATCTGTGACCGGGCGATTATTATTGCCCACGGTGAGTTGCTGTTTGATGGAACGCCACAAACGCTCGCAGCCATGTCAGACCTGCATAATGCCGTAAGACTCACTTTCCACGGCGTACCCCCTGTCGATGCGAAGGCCTGCCTGTGCCGGCTGGATGTGGTTTCTGACGTTATTTACGAGAAGGACATAAACCATCTCACCGTATTGCCAGCCAACGGTACCTCGATTGTCAGGCAGGTGACACAGCTTGCCCGTGACGAAGGCTGGCAGGTCGGGGAAGTGTTTGTTGAGGCCGGCCAGCTGGATACAGTCTTCCGCCGTATCACTACACAGCCGGATTCGATTGCAAAAAGGACTCACCCGTGAGTGCTACAGGCGCCATTCTCAAGCGGGAACTTGGCAACTACTTTTCCACACCGGTTGCCTACGTGTTTATTGTTATTTTCCTGGTGTTGTCCGGCGTACTGACCTTCTACATAGGTGGCCTCTACGAACGCGGTCAGGCAGACCTGCAACCCTTCTTTACCTTTCATCCCTGGTTGTACCTGTTCCTGATCCCGGCACTGTCCATGCGCCTGTGGGCCGAAGAGCGAAAGACCGGCACTGTCGAATTGCTGATGACACTGCCGCTGTCGACAGGCCAGGCCGTGGTGGGGAAATATCTCGCAGCATGGATATTTACCGGCATCGCACTGGCGTTGACGTTTCCGGTATGGATCACGGTTAACTATCTTGGTGTACCGGACAACCCGGTTATTTTATTGAGTTATCTCGGGAGTTTTCTGATGGCAGGTGCCTACCTGGCCGTCGGGGCCTGTGTGTCTGCGTTTACCCGCAACCAGGTGATAGCCTTTGTCCTTTCTTTCGTCATCTGTCTTGTTTTTGTGCTGGCAGGTTTTCCCATGGTGATGGATGTATTCGAGGGCTGGGCGCCACAGGCGCTGATCGGTGCGATCGGAAGTATGAGTTTCCTGGGGCATTTTGAATCAATCACACGAGGTGTAGTTGACCTGCGTGACCTGATTTTCTTCTTTTCCTTTATCGGTGCATGGCTGCTGGCCAACGTCATCATTGTGGAGCTCAAAAAAGCGGATTGATGGTGTTATGTTGAGAAAACGCAGTTTTTATTCCACGTCGGGGCTGGTGCTTGTCGCTGTTGCACTGCTGGCCGTTAACCTGGCGGCAGGGCTGCTGGTCAAGGGCGTCAGGCTTGATATGACGGAAAACAGGCTGTACACCCTGTCAGAAGGTACGCGGAATATCCTGTCGAACCTGGACGAGCCACTTACGCTGCGCTTTTACTTTTCGGAGAAGCAGTTCGAGGATATGCCGGTTATCGCGACCTACGGACAACGGGTTCGCGAGCTGCTGGAAGAATATGCCGGCATGAGTGACGGGAAACTGAAGCTCATTATTGAGTCACCCGAGCCGTTTTCCGATGCGGAAGAACAGGCAGCACGCTATGGCTTGCAGGGGGTGCCGGTTGACACATCGGGGAACTACGCCTACTTCGGCCTGGTTGGCAGCAATGCACTTGACGATATCCGGCAGATTCCGTTTTTCCAGCCCGAGCAGGAAGACGCCCTCGAGTACAACGTATCCAGGCTCGTGTACGCGCTGGCGAATCCGAACAAGCCAGTCGTGGGCCTGATGTCCGGTTTGCCGCTCAGAACCGGTTCGGGGACGGACCTGGCACTGTCCGGTCAAAAGCCGAAGGACTGGTTTGTGCTTGCGCGCATGAAGCAGTCCTTCGAGGTGAAGAAACTTGGAACTGACAGCGAAACCATCCCGGAAGATATCGATGTTCTGATGATCGTCTACCCTAAGGACCTGCCGGAGAAGACACTGTTTGCCATCGATCAGTACGTCCTTGCAGGTGGCAAGGCACTGGTATTCCTCGACGCGTTTTCGGAAACAGATACCTCGATGCCCAAAGTGACGAGTCCGGAGCAGG
>JALVCM010000291.1 GCA_027010005.1 Thiohalobacter sp. | reverse complement strand
AAAGACGGCGACACCTTTGCCCGCCTGCAGCTTCGCCTCGATGAAATCAACCACAGCCTGGTGCTTATTGAAGCCGCTGGCAGTATCGTAATACCTGACACGGTCAATGTTGGTGAAGCTTCCGGCAAGAGTGAAGCCGTGGTGGAAACCGCCCGTGGCCGTGCACACCTGAAGATCACCCTGGAAAAGGGACAGGTCACGGCGGCACACCTGGAAACACCCTCCACGGCCCATCTTGGTCTGATCGAATCACTGGTTGAACAACAGGAACTGGGTAGCGCGCTGACCACTATCTGTTCCCTGGACCTTTCACCCTGGGAGGTACAACCATGACAACCGTCCTGGTGCTGCTGTTGCTGGCGCTCGGTACCTATCTGGTAGCCGTTATCGAGGACTGGACCTGCCGGGGACATTTCCGGTTGTCCGCACCACTGACTGCCGGTATCGCCCTGCTCGGGCGGGAGTCCATCGTGCCGCGCAAACCCGACCGGATTTTCTTTGAAGTCGGCCCTGTGCTGCTGCTGATCTCGGCGGTACTTGCCGCAACTGTCATACCGCTGACCCCTGACCTCATCATCACCGACCTTGCCACTGGCGCACTGTTCATCAACGCGGCACTGGTCTACGTGCTGGTCGCATTGCTGATGGCAGGCTGGGGACCGGACGGTGCCTATGCGATGGTAGGTGGCTGGCGCTTTCTCGGCCAGTTGATTGCCTACGCCATGCTCATCGTCATGCCCATCACGGCGGTTGCCATGCGTGCCGAGTCCCTGCTGACCACGCAGATCGTGGTGTCCCAGTCAGGCCTGTGGAACATCCTTTACCAGCCCGTGGGTTTCGTACTGTTTTTTGTTGCATCAATGGCACTGGCGTTTCTGCCGCCGTTTGACCTGCCGACGGCAAAAGGTGAACTGGCCGGCGGTGTTGAAGCCGAATATTCCGGCGCCCGGCTGGCGGTGTTCCGGCTCGGGCGCCTGACACTGATCATTACCCTGGCAGCCGCCACCGTGGTCTTCTACCTCGGGGGATGGCAAGGTCCCTGGCTGCCGCCCTGGGCCTGGAGCGCCATCAAGATACTGGTCGTGACCGCGGTCATGTTGACGGCCGGACGTTACATGCCGCGCATCCGCGAAACAGACCTGCTGGGCTGGTGCTGGATGTTCGGTATACCGCTGGCACTTTTTAATATCTTCCTCGTTGGCGTTCTCGTACTGGTGTTCCCCTGATGACCGCGCAAATGTTCTTTATCAGTTTTTTTGGAATCGCCGCCGTGTGGTTTGGCATCGTGGTCTTTCGCACCTTTTCGATGGTGCGTTCCGCACTTGCCCTGCTGTTCTCCCAGACCGCGCTCGGTGCCATGTTCCTGAGCATGCAGGCGGAGTTTCTCGGTGTGTTGCAGATCATGATGATGGCCACCGAGATGAGCATCATGGCCATCTTCATGGTGATGTTCATGATGGACCCGGGCGGGCTCGGTGAAATGGACATGACCCACCAGAAACGCCTGTCGCTGGGCGCGGGGATTGTCTCCTTCGTGGCTGCAGTCGCCATAGCCGTATTCGTTGACTGGGGCCCGGCTGCCAGCAGCGCACCGGACGCCGCTCAACAGACGGTCGACCTTGGCCTGGAACTACTGGGGCGCTCCATGCTGATTTTCGAAACCGCCGGCATCACCATTCTTACGGCCATGATCGCGGCCACCGCGGTGGCCATACAACCGGTCAAACGGAGTAACGAACATGAGCATTGAGTTACTCCTTGCACTCATCACCGGCGCAGCCCTGTTTGGCGTCGGTGTGTATGGCGCACTGTCGCAGACCAACCTGGTGATGATTATGATGGGTGTGGAGCTGATCCTTGCCGGCGCCATGGTCAATCTGGTCGCGTTCTGGCGCTACCTGCACCCGGACAACCCGGCCGGCCAGATGTTCGTGCTGATCATCATGACCGTCATGGCCATCGAGATGGCCGTAGGCTTTGGCGTGGCAATCGCACGCTTCCGCGCCAAAGGCTCGGTGGAAATGGAAGAAGCCACGGAGCTGAAAGGATGAACCTCATCGCCATTGCTATCCTTGCGCCTTTCTTCGCCTTGCTGCTGATCCTGCTATTGCGGCGAATACCGGCCGCACTGGCATTGGCGGGTGCGATCGTGGGCCTGTTCGCCAGCATCAGCCTGTTGAGCAATACATTCAATGCTGTGAGCAGTGACATACTGCTCCCCGGCCTGCCGGATATGCCACTGCGTCTGGTCGCCACCCCGCTGACGTCGCTGCTTTCCACCCTGGTTGCCGTCATCAGCACCCTGGTGCTGGTGTACGCCGTTGGCTACATGAAAAACGACAGCGAAAAGGTACGCTTCTTTGCCACCATGCTGCTGTTTGTCTCCGCCATGCAAACCCTGGTACTCGCCGGTGACTGGGTGCTGCTGCTGGCAGCGTGGGAACTGATCGGCCTGAGCAGTTACCTGCTGATCGGTTTCTGGTACCGGCGGCCGGGCGTTAAATCGGCTGCCACCCGTGCGTTTCTCTACACACGTAGTGCTGACCTGGGACTCTATCTCGCGGCATTCGTTCTCATTGCCAGTGCCGGCAGCAGTGACATCGCCGTTACCCTGGGCACGGGTGGTAATGCCGCCGTGGTGGCCGGGTTGCTCC
>JALVCM010000290.1 GCA_027010005.1 Thiohalobacter sp. | reverse complement strand
ACTGCTTTGTTGAGCGCCTGCTCACCGGTCTGCGGCATCTCGACCACATGGTCAACGACATGCTGGTGTTCGCACGCGACAACCGTCCGTGTGATGAGGAAAGCGTGTTTATTCCCGATGTACTGGAACAGGTGCGTCAGTCACTGCTTCCCCAGCTTGAACAGCAGGGGGCTGTATGGACCGTCAATACAGGTGATGAAATTCCGCCAATCAGTGGCCAGCGTGAAGTGCTGGTCAGCGTACTTTCCAATCTGGCCAGCAATGCAATCAATGTCACTGGTGAGGGTGTACAGCTGAACTGGAGCATCGAGGCCAGTCCGCAACAGCTGACGCTGGTGCTGGAAGATAATGGCCCGGGTGTTCCCGCTGGTCTCCAGGAACAGATTTTCGATCCTTTTTTTACCACCCGTGTCAATGGGACCGGGCTGGGTCTTGCCGTGGTACGTGCCGTGATCACGGCCCATCACGGTACAGTAGAACTTGATCCTTCCTGCACAAAGGGTGCGCGTTTTGTGGTTCGACTGCCGGTACCGCAGTACGAACAACAACTTCCCAGCGCGATGACGAAGAAACAGAAAAAGGCAGCTACTGCCTGTTCGAGGTATGAGTAATGAGTCAACCGGTAGTTCTGATCGTTGAAGATGATTCCGCGCTGAGAGATGCACTTTGCGCGACAGTCGAACTGGCAGGCTTCTCTGTCATGTCGGCGGCCAACGGGGAGCAGGCGCTGAAGCTTGCCGGAGAACACGATTTACAGCTTGTCGTCAGTGACGTACAGATGGACGGCATTGACGGGCATACACTACTGAACAAGCTGAAGTCACTGGTTCCTGAATTGCCGGTTGTGCTGATGACAGCCTACGGCACCATTGAAAAAGCCGTCCAGTCCATGCGGGCCGGTGCGGCAGACTACCTGGTCAAGCCTTTTGATGCGGAAGTGCTGGTGGAAATGATTCGTCGCTACCTGCCCGATACGGACAGCACGCCCGGTGTTGTGGCAGAGGACCCCGCGACACGCAAGCTGGCAGCACTGGCAAAGCGTGTTGCCGGAACCGACGCAACCGTCATGATCAGCGGTGAGTCCGGTGCAGGCAAGGAAGTGTTTGCGCGCATGATCCATGAGAATTCATCACGCACCGAAGGCCCGTTCATCGCCATCAACTGTGCCGCGATTCCGGAGAATATGCTCGAAGCTTCCCTGTTTGGTTATGAGAAAGGTGCCTTCACCGGCGCCTACCAGGCACGTGCCGGCAAATTTGAACAGGCGCAGGGCGGTACCCTGTTGCTCGACGAGATTTCAGAAATGGACCTCGGGCTCCAGGCCAAGTTGCTGCGCGTGTTACAGGAGCGCGAAGTGGAACGCCTGGGTGGACGTGACATCATTCCACTGGATGTACGTGTGCTGGCGACCACCAACCGCAACATGCGCGAGGAAGTGGCTGCCGGCCGTTTCCGTGAAGACCTTTTTTATCGACTCAATGTCTTTCCCCTGCATGTTACGCCACTGCGTGATCGCAAGGCCGACATACTGCCACTCACCAACCGCCTGATTCAGAAATACTGTCCGGAAGGGCATTGTATACCGCACCTGTCGAAGGACGCCCAGCAGGCACTGTTGTCACACCCCTGGCCCGGTAATGTGCGTGAACTCGATAACGTGATCCAGCGCGCACTGATTCTGCTGAGTGGAGACCAGATTGAAGTCGATGGCCTGTGTTTCGAGGTCGATGCTGTCAGTATTGCAGAATCTGCCCCGGCAACTGAGGCCACTGTCGTAAAGCCATCAGGCGAAGGCCTGGGCGATGACCTGAAATCAAAAGAATTTGAACTGATTCTGGATGCACTCAACCGCGATCGTGGAAGTCGCAAGGCCGCCGCCGAGCGACTCGGTATCAGCCCGCGCACCCTGCGCTACAAACTTGCCCGCATGCGCGAGCAGGGCATTTCGGTTCCGGCCTAGGAGGATTTGATATGAGCACTATCAGTAATGTCGATCAGGTTCTGGCAGAAATGCGCCGTCTGACCGCTGCCGCCCAGAGCACACCGGCCGAGACGGGTCAGGTGGAACAGGCCGGCAGTGGTAATTTTGCATCGCTGCTCAAGCAGTCTGTCGATGAAGTGAACAATATTCAGCAGACCGCGGGGAAATTGTCATCCGCCTTCAGTGCGGGTGACCCCAACGTCGATGTCGCCGAGGTCATGGTTGCCTTGCAGAAAGCCGGTGTGGCTTTCCAGGCCATGACCGAGGTGCGAAACCGGCTGGTGTCCGCTTACCAGGAAATTATGAGTATGCAGGTTTAATGAAGGTGGGAAGCAGTTATGGCAATGGTTAAACAGGAAACTGTCCAGGGATTTCAGGGCTTGCCCGCACTGCGCCAGATCGGTCTGATGATCGGTCTTGCGGCCAGTGTGGCGCTGGGTGTGGCCGTGGTGCTCTGGTCACAGAAACCTAACTACACGGTGCTGTATGCCGGGTTGAGTAACAAGGACGCCGGGCAGGTTGTCGATGCACTGAAAAAAACCGGTATTGAATTTGAAATCGACCAGAATACCGGTGCGGTGATGGTTGCCAGTAACCGGGTACGTGACGCACGCATGGAGCTGGCCAGGGATGGTTTACCGGAAGGTAATGCCATGGGTTTTGAAATGTTACAAAAGGACCAGGGCTTTGGCACCAGTCAATTTATCGAAACAGCCCGCTACCAGCGTGCACTGGAAGGCGAACTGGGCCGGACAATCAGTACCCTGAGGAATATCGATTCCGCCAGGGTACATCTTGCGATTCCGAAACGTTCTGTTTTCCTGCGCGACCGTGCCAAGCCCACTGCATCTGTTATGGTCGACCTGTATTCAGGCCGCTCACTGGATGAGGAACAGGTCGCAGCTATCGTTCACCTGGTATCGTCCAGCGTGCCGTACCTGGAAGCCGAAAAAGTGACAATTGTTGACCAGAAAGGCAACCTGTTGAGTAACGGGTCGACTAACAAAGGCATGGCGCCCAGTTCCAGCCAGTTCTCCTACAACCGCAAGCTGGAAACAACCTACACGCAGCGTATTCGTGACCTGCTGGAGCCTATCGTCGGTCCGGGCCGGGTTCGTGCCACCGTGAATGCTGATCTTGACTTTACTGTCACCGAGCGGACCCGGGAAAGTTATAACCCGGATCTGCCGGCACTTCGCAGTGAACAGGTCAGTGAAGATATTTCAAATGCAAGGAGTTCAGGTGAGGCCAGCGGTATACCGGGCGCACTGTCCAACCAGCCGGCGGAACAGCCGACACTGGTAGACCCGAACGTATCAGCTGACAGCACGGAAACCAGTAGTATGAGCGGCAACCGCAGCAAGCGTAGTGTGCGCAATTATGAACTCGACAAGACGATCAGCCATACCAAACTGGCGACCGGAAGCATCCGTCGTCTGTCTATTGCTGTCGTCATCGACAACAAGCAGGAACTCGATGAAAACGACGAACTGGTGAGCAAACCCTGGAGCGATGACGAAATAAAACGTTTCTCCGACCTGGTCAAGGAATCTGTCGGCTTCAATGTGCGGCGCGGTGACACGGTCAATATCATTAATGCATCATTTGTTGCGCCAGCTGAACCCGAGCCGATTCCCGAGCTTTCACTGATGGAGCAGCCGTGGATCTGGGATGTTGCCAAGCAGGCAGCCGGTGCATTGGGGCTGTTGATCGTTGTGTTCGGTGTGCTCAAGCCGGTTATGCGCAGCCTGGCGGAAAAGGGTGTACAGGTTGGTCAGCAACAGGCTGCGCTGGCAGCCGCGGGTGAGGCCGGTGCAGAAGGCCAGGACCAGCTCAGCCTTTCCGGTGCGGGTGCCCCGCAACTGTCTGCACCCCGGCAAAGCAATTATGAACAAACCCTGGAAACAGCAAAAAGTGTCGTCAATGATGATCCCAAGCGCGTTGCACAGGTTGTCAAGAACTGGGTAGGCGAAGATGGCTGAGGCGCCTTCCAAAATGAACGGTACTGAACGTGCCGCCGTATTGTTGCTGACACTGGGTGAGGAAAGTGCTGCCCAGGTTCTGAAGCACATGGGCCCCAAGGAGGTGCAGAGAGTCGGCGCCGCCATGGCAGCCATGACCAATGTGCCGCGCGATCAGGTGACCGGTGTACTGGAGAGTTTTACTGAAACAGTCCAGGAACAGACTGCACTCGGCGTTGGTGCCGAAGACTACATTCGTACGGTCATGGTCGATGCACTGGGTGAAGACAAGGCCAAGGGGCTGATGGACCGTATACTGCTGGGCAGTAGCACCAAGGGGCTGGAAGCCCTGAAGTGGATGGATGCACGTGCTGTCGCTGAACTTATCCGTCTTGAGCATCCACAGATCCAGGCCATTGTACTGTCCTACCTCGACAATGATCACGCCGCTGAGGTCATCAAGTTTTTCCCGGAACGCACGCGGCACGATGTCCTGCTGCGTATCGCCACACTGGATGGTATCCAGCCATGCGCACTCCAGGAGCTTGACGAAATACTGGAAAACCAGTTTTCCGGCAATCAGAATGTACAGTCATCCAGCGTGGGTGGCATCAAATCCGCGGCGGACATACTCAACTTTGTGGACAGTTCCATTGAAGGTGAGATCATGGAGGCTATCAAGGATACCGATGCCGAGCTGGGCCAGCAGATACAGGACCTGATGTTTGTCTTTGACAACCTGATCGACGTCGACGATCGCGGTATCCAGGCCCTGTTGCGCGAAGTGTCTTCCGATACGCTGATTCTTGCACTCAAGGGTGCAGATGAATCCATGAAGGAAAAGATTTTTTCCAACATGTCCAAGCGTGCCGCGGAAATGATGCGCGACGACCTGGAAAACAAGGGCCCGGTGCGTCTGAGCGAAGTGGAAGGTGCACAAAAGGAAATTCTTGCAATCGCCCGCCGTATGTCCGAGTCCGGCGAGATTGCGCTGGGTGGCAAGGGAGCAGAGCAGTTTGTCTAGAGTTATCCGCGCCGATGAGCTGAAGGATTGCGAGTCATGGCATGTGCCGGAAGTCGGTGCAGCCGGTGAGGCGCAACGCCCGATGACAGCACGCCAGCTTGAAGAGATTCAGGAGCAGGCGCGCCGTGAAGGCTATGAGCGGGGATTGACAGAAGGGCGTGAAGCCGGCGCCGCTGAGTTTGTCGAGCACGTACAACGCCTGCAAGAATTAATCACGGCACTTGACCAGCCGTTCCAGGAACTGGATGAATCTGTTGAACAGCAACTGGCGCAACTTGCCATGATCGTGGCCCGGCAACTGATCCGGCGTGAACTCAGGTCCGAACCGGAGCAGGTAATCGGTGTGGTACGCGATGCACTGGCCGCTCTGCCACTGGCGGCACGTAACGTACGTCTGTCACTGCACCCGGAAGATGCGGCACTGGTACGTGATGCACTGTCGCTGCAGCAGGGCGATGCCAGTATCCAGGTGGTTGAGGATCCCGTACAGACCCGCGGCGGGTGCCGTGTCCTGACCGAGAGTTCACAGATCGATGCGACAGTCGAATCACGACTCAATGCCATTATTGCCAATACGCTGGGCGGTCTGCGCAGCAGTGATGAAAGCGAGGCAGACAGCTGATGCCGCAAACCAACCGCAGTCAGATCTGGCAACAACGCCTGCAGCCCTATCTTGAACGTGCTGGCGAACCCCAGGAGATGGTGGTTGCGGGCAAACTGACACGCATGGTCGGGTTAACGCTCGAAGCGGTCGGCTGTCAGGCTGCCATTGGCGGGCGCTGCATGATTGAATCTGTGCAGGGTAATCCCATCGAAGCTGAAGTGGTGGGTTTCCACGATGACAAGATTTACCTGATGCCGATCGGTGAGCTGCAGGGGCTGGGGCCGGACGCAAAAGTTGTTCCGACCCACGGTGTTTGTGAAGTACCGGTTGGCGACCAGTTGCTCGGTCGCGTGATCGATGGTGCCGGCCACCCGCTGGATGGCAAGGGGCCGTTACACAACGAATCACGTGCACCACTTACCGGCCGTCCAATCAACCCGCTCACCCGTGCGCCGATTCGCGAGCCACTGGATGTCGGTGTGGCTGCCATCAATGCACTGTTGAGTGTGGGGCGTGGACAACGCATGGGCCTGTTTGCCGGCTCGGGCGTCGGCAAGAGTGTATTGCTCGGCATGATGACCCGCTATACCAATGCCGATGTCATCGTGGTCGGGCTGATCGGTGAACGTGGCCGTGAGGTGAAGGAATTTGTCCAGAACATCCTCGGTGAGGAAGGCCTGTCGCGTGCTGTCGTGGTTGCCACGCCGGCCGACACCACGCCGCTGATGCGCATGCACGGGGCCATGATGGCGACCAGCATTGCCGAACATTTCCGGGACCAGGGCAAGCAGGTACTGCTGCTCATGGATTCACTGACACGTTTTGCGCAGGCACAGCGTGAAATTGCCCTCGCCATTGGTGAACCACCGGCGACCAAGGGTTACCCGCCATCCGTATTTGCCAAGTTGCCACAGCTGGTTGAGCGCGCCGGTACCGGTGACCATGGTGGCTCCATTACCGCTTTTTATACCGTGCTGGCGGAAGGTGACGACCAGAATGACCCGATTGCCGATGCGGCACGTGCCATTCTCGATGGCCACGTGGTGTTATCGCGTGAGCTGGCAGAAGCCGGTCACTACCCGGCCATTGATATCGAGGCATCGATAAGCCGTGTGATGGTCGATATCGTGGCGCCGGAACATGATCTTGCCGCCCGCCGCTTCAAACAGGTATTCGCCATGTACCGGCAAAACCGTGACCTGATCAATGTCGGTGCCTACCAGTCCGGCAGTGACCCGAAAGTGGATGAGGCCATTGCCATGTATCCACAGCTTTCCCGGTTCCTGCAGCAACACATGCACGAGCGGGTTGCCTGGAACGACAGCCTGGCAGGACTGGCGACTGCACTGGGTTCTCCACCCGGTGAAGCAGCCGGGAACACTAACGCTCAGCCGGCCGCGGCCGACAACCCGATACACTGAGGACGAAGACCTTGCACACCATGAGCCGATCAAAACGCATGAAACCTGTACAACGTGTCGCGGAATCCCGAGAGCAGGCCGCAGTACAGAAACTGGGACAGAGCCAGCAGTTCCTCGATGCCCAGCGCGCCAGGCTGGAAGAACTGTGCACCTACCGGGACCAGTACAGCACATCCTTCCAGACTTCCGGAGGGCAGGGCATCAATGCCAGCCGCTTGCAGGATTACCGGGTATTCCTGTCGCGTCTCAACGAGGCGATTCGCCAGCAGGAAGCGATTATTGCCCAGTGCACCAGTCAGCACGAACAGACCCGCCAGCAGTGGGTGGAAACACGCAGCCACCAGCAGGCCATCGACAAAGTGATCGAGCGTTATCGCCACGAGGAACAGAAAACCCGTGACCGTCTCGAACAGCAGGAGCAGGACGAACACGCCCGGCGGCCCGTGAATAAAACGCCGTAACCGTGAACCTGGCACGCCCATTGCTCTGTTAACAGACAGACAACTTGGGTCGAATCAGGAGCAACGGGATGAATGCGTCCTTGCCAACATTACCAGTACCTTCCACAGGTCTTGATACTGCCACGCTTCCACAGGGTGAAGGTACAGTAAATCAAGAACTTGCATCTACCGGAGTGCAGTTCGGGCCGCTCCTGCAGCAGGCTGTTGGAGCGCTTGGCGAGCCGCCGGTTGCCCCGCCAGAAGGCCTGGAAGCCCTGCCGCAGCCAGCACAAGTCTTGCCGCCTGAAGGCAAGCTGTTGCCGCTCCTGCAGCAGGTGCTGGACGCTGCCAGCGCCGAGGGCCTCGATCCGGATACCGTGCTGGAAAATATCCGTGAAAAGCTTGAAACGGTGTCAGCCGACCCGGATCTGGAACCCACCCAGGCAGTCGCGATTGCGATTCAGCAGTTTATTGATGAAAACCCACAGCTTGCTGCATCGATCGAGAGTGGCCTGCAGCGTAATCTGCCGGCTGGCGGGGTACAGGCCATCGTGGCTGACAGTGATTTACCGGTGCACCGGCAGGTCCAGCAAGTGCTGTCTGGTACGGCGGAACAAACTGCCCGTGAAGCCAGGTTGCCGGAAGCTGCCGCATATTCAGATCAGCGTAACCCGGCCGGCCAGGGCCGTCCCGGTACCGGGTTGATTCCTCTCAACCTGGCCCGGCAGGAGGCTGATTCAAGGCATGAGGCCGCTGCACTGTTCAGCCGGCTGGTTGCCGAAAGTCGCTCAACCAGTGGGATACCCGAGGCATTACCACGCAATGACAGTCTGCTGGGCACACTGGGTTCACTGACATCTGCGCAGCCAGCCACCCCGGCCACCCAGGCTTCACCAGGGATGCAGAATTTTACCCTCAATACCCCGTTCAACCAGGCCGGCTGGGACAAGGCACTGGGCGAACGCCTGCAATGGATGGCCGGGCAGGGTATCCAGCGCGCCAGTATCAAGCTCAATCCAGCCCACCTGGGTCCTATGGAAGTTCGCATCCAGGTCCAGAATGATCAGGCAAATGTCCAGTTCACATCGGCACACACGGTTGTGCGGGATGCGCTGGAAGCCTCGCTGCCCCGCTTACGCGAGATGTTTGACAATGCCGGGGTGGAACTTGCCGATGTGGATGTCTCGGGACAGTCTTTTGCCGAGCAGCAGCAGGCCGCTACAGATGGCCGGCAGGGAGGCGGGAGACAGGGTGGAAGCGGTGTATTTGATGTCGAAGGAGAGGCCGAAATCCCACACGAAATCCCGCTGTCTTCCCTGCCGGCCAGTGGCCGGCTTGACCTGTTTGCCTAAGCGTCCAGAATTGCAGGAAAATGTCACCCCGTGACAGGGATATTTTCCTAACAGACTGATTGTACATATGCATCTGGCTGTGATAACGTTTTGACACAACTATAACAACGCTGGATTTGGCAATGCCAACACCCACGAGCAAGCGCAGGCAACCGAAGGAGGAGCGGGCCGGCGCACGACGAAAATCCTCTCATCCTGTTGTCGGTAAGGAATTCAACTACGTCCTTCAGCTTGGCGGGGAAGATACGCTGCTGCTTGAACGTTACCAGGATATTCTGGCGCAGGGTGCGGCCGGCTTTGCTGAAAAAACCTACAACTACATGTTCGATAACCCGGACATTGCCGATGTCCTGTATGCCTACGAACGGCAGGGCGGCAATATCGGTGACCTGGTACGCGGCCAGCTGGAACACCAGCTCGGTCTCCTGAACGGTAATATTGGCGAGAAGGCCGCTGCAGAAAGTGAACAGGTCGGTCGCACCCATTACCGCTGGGGTGTCAAACCGGTCTGGTCGATTGGCGCCTATCGCCTGTTTATCGATCACCTCAAACAGCTTATCGCCCACGAGCCGGCTATCGAAGCGGCAGACCGGGATGCGCTGGAGTGTGCTCTCCTCAAAGTCGTGTTTCGCGACATGGCCATTACCTGCGAGGGTTACTGGCGGGCCGCGGTTGAACAGCTTACCAGCCAGCGCGACGAGTTGGGACACGAGCAGGATCTTGCCGGTGAGTTGCTGAGCAATATTCCCCAGCTGTTGTGGACGGTCGATATCGAATCCAACCGTATTACCTACGCCAGCCCCGGTACGCAGGCCTTTTGCAGTGACGAGATGGAAGCGCCCATCCCCTGTTTTTTCCGTATTCCCGGCTCCGAAAGGGAACGCGTACTGACCGCCTGGCAACAGGTGATCGACGGAAACTCGGTACAGCTGGAAATTCCTGTCAGTAAAGAAGACGAGGATGACCGCTGGTATCGAATGGCATTCTACCCCACCGCAAACCGGCGCGGCCGTGTGTTGCGCGTCCACTGTTTGATGGAAGATGTGACCGACCTGCGCAATGACCGTGAGCGCCTCGAACAGTTGTCCACCCAGGACGAGGTCACCGGGCTTGCCAACAGGACCCTGTGGTATGACCGG
>JALVCM010000289.1 GCA_027010005.1 Thiohalobacter sp. | reverse complement strand
GGTAACTTTGGTTCCGCCGGTGCAGCGCTGATCCTGCCCTCGCTGGCCGTGGCGTACGGCGGTGACGACGGCTGGCGTTATGCCATCGGTACCACCGGTGTGCTGGCACTGGTCTACTCCGCGGTATATTTCTTTTCCACTACGGACACGCCCAAGGGCTCGACCTACTTCAAGCCGAAACGCAATGGCGCACTGGAAATTACCAGCCCGGGTGATTTCTTTTTGTACCTGATTATGAACATTCCATTATATGCGGCACTGGCGGTACTGGCCTGGAAACTCAGCCCGGCCAACCTTGGTATGCTCAGTGAGCCGGTCGTGGATATTGTCTATGCCATACTGGGCAGCCTGTATCTCTTCCAGACCATCCGCATCTACCAGATCAACGGGCACGTCTTCAAAAAGCCGGTACCCGAGATCGAACGTTACAAGTTCAAGCAGGTTGCCGTACTGGACCTGGCCTATATGGTGACCTTTGGCTCGGAACTTGCCGTGGTTTCCATGCTGCCGCTGTTCTTCCAGGACACCTTCGACCTGTCCATCATCAAGGCCGGCCTGATCGCCTCGGTGTTTGCCGGACTGAACCTGGTCATGCGCCCGGCCGGCGGCTGGATCAGCGACCGGTTCGGACGCAAGCGATCACTGGTGGTCATCATGGCCGGACTGGCCGTTGGTTACCTGTTGATGAGCTATATCGACGGCAGCTGGTCGGTCCCGGCGGCTGTTGCCGTAGTGGTGTTCTGCTCCATCTTCGTCAATGCCGGCAACGGTGCCGTGTTTGCCGTTATCCCGCTGGTCAAGCGCCGCCTGACCGGGCAGATCGCCGGCATGGCAGGCGCCTTCGGCAACGTCGGCGGCGTGGCATTCCTGACGGTCCTGTCCTTTGTGGCACCCAACGTATTCTTCCTGGTCATTGGCGCCGCCGCCGTTGTCGTGCTGATCGCCGTACTGTTCTTCCTCGACGAACCGGAAGGCCATATGACCGAAGTCCTGCCTGACGGCACCGTACAGATGATCAAGGTGAGTTAATGTGACATCATCCTGTCATGATTTCAAGGGGTCAGAGTACTTGAACTTTAAAGTTCAAGTACTCTGACCCCTTGAAATTAGGTAACATACATTTTGTCATGCCTGAACTGACTCTCATCGCCGGCCAGCACTCTGAAGCCGGTATCAAGGAAAGCAACGACGACTCTTGCGGAATTCGTATTCCGGAAGAAAGTGCGCCGCTGAGAGACAAGGGCGTTGCGGCAGTTATCGCCGATGGCATGAGTGGCAGTGAGGCCGGGCGTGAAGCTGCCGACTCCTGTGTAAAGGGCTTTCTCAACGATTATTTCAGCACGCCTGACTCCTGGACGGTCGAAACATCCGGTGAAAAGATTCTTGGTGCACTGAACAGCTGGCTCTACAGCCAGGGACACCAGCAGTACGGGACACCAAAGGGGCTGGTGACGACGCTCAGCGTACTGGTCATCAAATCCACCACGGCCTACCTGTTCCACGTGGGCGACACGCGCATTTACCGCCTGCGTGACGGCGACCTGGAACAGATGACCAACGATCACCGCACCACGGTCGGCTCCGACAAAAGCTACCTCAGTCGTGCCATGGGGATCGATACCCACCTCGATATCGACTTTCGTTCTTTCAGTGTGGAAAAAAATGATGCCTTCCTGCTGACCACCGACGGCATTCATGATTTTGTCGATGACACCACACTGAAACGCCTGGTGCTGGAAAATCTGAAGGACCCCGAGAACGCAGTAAAAGCCATCATCCGCAAGGCGGCAATTAACAACAGTAACGACAACCTGAGTGCCCAGTTGCTGTACGTCCAGGATCTGCCGGAAGCTGACGAACACGAATTCTTCCGCAAGCTCACGAAACTCCCCTTCCCGCCGCCACTGGAACCCGGCATGGTGCTGGACGGCTACCGCATCCTGCGCGAACTGCACGCCAGTAACCGTACCCAGGTCTACCTGGCACTGGACACGGAAACAGATACCAAAGTGGTATTGAAAACTCCTTCCGTCAATTTCGAGGACGACCCGGAATACATCGACCAGTTCCTGCACGAGGAATGGGCCGGCAAACGCCTGAACAGTGCGCACGTACTGAAAGTCCTGGAACCGCACGGCCGGCGGCAGTTCCTGTACTACGTGACCGAATACATTAAAGGCAAGACACTGCGCCAGTGGATGCACGATAACCCGAAACCCTCCATCGACGAGGTACGCAATATCGTGGAACAGGTCACGCGCGGGCTGCGTGCCATGCACCGGCAGGAAATGATCCACCAGGACCTGAAGCCGGAAAACATCATGATCGATGAGCACGGCGTGGTGAAAATCATCGACTTCGGCTCGACAAAGATTGCCGGTATCGCGGAAATTACGACCCCGCTGGAGCGGGACAATGTGCTGGGTACCCGCAACTACACCGCACCCGAATACCTGCGTGGCCACGGTGGCAGCAACCGCTCTGATATCTACTCGCTTGGCGTCATCACCTACGAGATGCTGTGCGGAAAACTGCCATACCCGAAAGAACTGACCGAGGGCAACCTGAACAAGCTGCGCTATGTGTCCATCCGTGAACACAACAAGGCCATACCCGCCTGGGTAGACGGTGCGCTGATGAAAGCCGTCGCCATCAACCCGGAACGC
>JALVCM010000288.1 GCA_027010005.1 Thiohalobacter sp. | reverse complement strand
GCAGAGCGGCCTGATCCATCGTGAAATGGCTATCACTGTCGTGGGTACGGCACTGATTTTCTTAGCCCTGCTGATCGGCCTGACGGTTTACTGACAAGGAGACACCCGAGTGCTTCCCATTGTGTCCATCACACTGTTCCTTCCGCTCATCGGAGCGCTGCTCGTCATGACCCTGCGTCGTGCACCGGCCCCTGCCGTGCACGCCGTCGGCATCGGCACCAGCGCACTGACCCTGCTCGGTGCCATCGGCATGTGGTCACGGGGCGTCAATGAAACCGGCTTTGCCCAGCTTGAACAGATCGACTGGATGCCGGCCATCGGCGCCGCCTACCGTGTGGGCGTAGACGGCATCAGCCTGCCGCTGGTACTGCTCACCGCCGTGCTGTTCTTTCTGACCTTTATCTATTCTGCGAAGGTGCGTGAACGGCCGCACGCCTACGTGGTACTGATGCTACTGCTGGAAACGGCCGCCATCGGCACCTTTACCGCACTGGACGCCATCCTGTTTTACGTATTCTTCGAAGTCTCGCTGGTGTCCATGTACTTCATGATCGCCGGCTGGGGACACGAGGACCGCCAGCGCGCCGCGCTGATGTTCTTCATCTACACCCTGCTGGGCAGCCTGCCGCTGCTGCTCGCTATCCTCGGGTTATATCTAGGCAGCGACCCGCACACCTTCGACATGCGCGTGTGGATCGACAGCCCGCCACTCAGTGGTACTGCGGCCACGCTGGCACTGGTAGCGATGCTGTTCACCTTCGCGGTCAAGATACCGGTGTTTCCGTTCCATACCTGGCTGCCGGCCGCACACGTGCAGGCACCCACCGCCGGTTCTGTCATTCTCGCCGGTGTCATGCTGAAGTTCGGTACCTACGGGCTGGTACGCTTCGCCCTGCAAATGACACCCGATGCCTTCCGCGAGGCCGGTATCGTTATTCTGACCTTCGGTGTCGTCGCTGCCATCTATGGCGCCTTCGCCGCACTGGCGCAGAGTGACCTCAAGCGCCTGGTTGCCTATACTTCGGTTAACCACATGGGCTATATCGTGGTCGGCGTCGCCATCGCTGCACTCGCACTCGACCCCGCCGTGCGCGCCACGGCACTGGATGGTTCAGTGTTACAGATGATCAGTCACGGCCTGGTCACCGGCGCACTGTTCTTCCTGGTCGGCATGCTCCAGGACCGCGCCCACACGCGCGAGATGGACCAGTTCGGCGGCCTGCTCAGGATCGTGCCGGTGCTCGGCTGGTCGTTCGTGCTGGCTGCCTTTGCGTCACTCGGCCTGCCGGGGCTGGCGCACTTCCCGGCCGAGTTCCAGATCTTCCTGGCGACACTGCGGGTCGAGCCGGTGGCAGTCATCGTCATCCTCGGTATTGTCATCACCGCCGGCCTGTACCTGCAGGCCATCAGCAAGGTATTCCTGGGCGAGCCGCGCGAACAGTGGGCCGGCATGAATGACCTAAGTACACGCGAGGTACTGACGATAGCCCCGCTGTTGATACTGATTATTGTGGTGGGCGTTGCACCGAGCTGGGTACTGAACATTATTCATACGACTACCGCGGCGTTGCAGTTCTGATGGCAGACGATCTGGCCCTGCTGATCCCCGAGATCATTGTTCTGCTGGCTGTCGTGTTTGCGCTGGTCGCAGAGATGCTGCGCCTGCCGCGTATCGCACTTGCCGTTACCGTAACCGGTTTACTGCTCGCGACCGCCTGGACCCTGCCGATGATCGATGCCGACACCAGTATATTTGGCGGCACTTACCGCATCGACACCCTGGCCATCTGGGCCAAACTCATTCTGTTGCCGGCAACGGCGCTGTCCCTTTTGCTGGCACGTGCCGAGCTTGGCGGCAGTGACCGGGAAGGCACTGTTTATGTGCTCGTGACGCTGGTCACGCTGGGCGCGCTGGTACTGGCCGCCTCCGGTGACACCATGCTGCTGGTGCTGGGCATACTGCTGTCCGGCCTCGGCTCCTTTGCACTGGTTGCCTGGCCACGTGACGATACCGCCACTGAAGCCGCCATGAAGTTCTTTGTATTTGCCTCGGTCACCGGCGCAATCATGATCTTCGGTCTCAGTTACTGGTTCGGCGGTACAGGGTCAACACTACTCCGCGAGCTGTCTGTTCTCGATACGAAACCGGTCATTGCCGCAGCCGGCCTGATTGCTGTCATCGTGGGGCTCGGCTACAAAGCCTCGCTGGTCCCCTTCCACTTCTGGGCGCCAGACGCGTATGAAGGTGCGCCCGTCTCCATCGCCGCTTATATGTCAGTGGTTCCCAAGATCGGTGCCATTTTTGCACTGGCGCAGGTCGTCCGTGATCTGCCGGCAAGTTCAGGCTGGACGCTGGTCATTGCCGTGGTCGCCGTCCTGACCATGACCTATGGCTATCTTGCCGCACTGGTGCAAAATAACGTTGTGCGACTGCTGGCTTATTCGTCCATTGCACAGGCCGGTTATTTTCTGCTCGGTATCGTTGCCGTGGGCAGCAGCACGCTTGCGTTCAAATCACTCGTTGTTTTTGCGGCCGCCTATGCCGCCATGAACCTTGGCGCTTTTGCCATCGTCATGCTGACAGGTCGGACACTCGACCGCTTTACTGGCATCGGGCGTACACAGGTCGCTACAGGTGTGGCGATGGTCGTTTTCCTGCTGTCGCTGGCCGGCATC
>JALVCM010000287.1 GCA_027010005.1 Thiohalobacter sp. | reverse complement strand
GGTGCAGACCGTGGCCGAATTCATGGAACAGGGTGGTGACTTCTTCGTGCGTGAGCAGTGCGGGCCGGTCACCGACCGGGGGTGAGAAGTTACAGGTCAGGTAGGCAAGCGGTGCCTGCTGCTGTGCACCGATCACCAGCCGCGAGGCGCAGTCATCCATCCATGCACCCCCACGCTTGTTGGCACGTGCGTACAGGTCGAGATAAAAGCTGCCGCGCAGTGTCCCGTCGGCATCGTGGATATCGAAAAAACGTACATCAGGGTGCCAGCAGGCAACACCATCACGTTCGCTGATGTGCATGCCATACAGGCGCTCAACCACATCGAACAGGCCCTGGATGACACGCGTGTGCGGAAACCAGGGCCTGAGCATCTCCTGTGAAAGGTCGTGCTGATGCTTGCGCAGTTTCTCGGACCAGTAGGGCACGTCCCAGGCCTGCAGGTCATAGTCTGCCCCCTGTTTACGGGCAAACTCGCGTAATGAATCCATGTCCTTCAGTGCCGGCCCGTGTGAGTGCCCGGCAAGTTCGCTCAGGAAGCGGGTGACCTGCTGTGGCGAGTCGGCCATTTTGGTTGCCAGCGAGTATTCGGCGTAATTGTCGAATCCCAGCAGCCGGGCTGACTCATGCCTGAGTGCCAGGATTTCATCCATCAGGGCAGTGTTGTCCCACTGACCTGCATTGGGGCCTGTGTCAGAGGCGCGTGTTATGTAGGCGGTGTAGAGTTCCTCGCGTAAGGCACGGTTGTCGGCATACGCGACAACCGGGTAGTAGGACGGAAAGTCGAGTGTGAACAGCCAGCCCGTCGTTTGTTCATTTTCCGCCTGCTGGCGCGCCAGTTCGAGGGCAGATTCCGGCAGCCCGGCCAGCAGGCTTTCATCGGTAATGATTTTTTTCCAGCCGTGGGTCGCGTCCAGCAGGTTCTCCTGGAAGCGCGACTGTAATTCGGAAAGCCGTTGCTGGATGTCCCTGAAGCGGGCCTGCTCATCCCTGTCCAGTTCGATGCCCATCAGGCGGAAGTCACGCAGCCGGTGGCGAATGGATTGTTGCCAGGCAGGATCCAGGTTATCGAATTCGTCACTGTCGGCAATGGCCTTGATGGCCCGGTACAGGCCTTCGTGCTGCCCCAGTTCAGTTTCAAAGGCACTGAGTTTTGGCAGGCAGGCGTTATAGGCGGTGCGTAGCGCTTCGCTGTTCATGACTGCATTGAGGTGGCTGACGGGTGACCACACGCGGTGCAGGCGGTTGAGTGCCAGCTCAAGCGGTGCCAGCGTGTTGTCCTGATTCCAGGGTGGGCCGGCCTGCAGCAGGGTTTCGATTTCCGTGCGTACTTCCGCCAGCACCTGGTCCACCGCAGGTTCCACGTGCTCGGGGCGAATACGGTCAAAGGCGGGCAGTTCAGTCAATTCCAGTAAGGGATTCATGGCGTCTCGTCAGCTTTCCAGTAGAATGCGAACCCTGTTTAACAGCGGGGTGTGCGATGAGCCGGCATTATGACCTGATTGCAATCGGTGGTGGTAGCGGTGGACTGTCTGTCGCGGAGCGAGCGGCGCGCTACGGGGCCCGCTGTGCGGTAGTCGAAAAAGGCCCGCTGGGCGGCACCTGCGTGAATGTCGGCTGTGTACCGAAGAAAGTCATGTGGTTCGGTGCCAGTATTACGCATACGCTGGAGGACGCGGTGCACTATGGTTTCAAGACCGGTGAAACAGTCTTTGACTGGAAGATACTGAAAACAAAGCGTGACAACTATGTGCACGGTATCAATGACTGGTACCACACCTACCTGGCGGACTCGAACATCGACGAAATTGTCGGCGAGGCACGTTTTGTCGATGCGCATACGCTGGAGGTAGCCGGCCAGCACTACACGGCCGACCATATTGTGATTGCAACGGGTGGCGCCCCCCTGCTGCCGGAAACCCCCGGCGTCGAACTCGGCATAACGTCCGACGGCTTCTTCGAGCTGGAAGATCTGCCGCGCCGGGTGGCCGTGGTCGGCTCCGGTTATATTGCCGTGGAACTGGCCGGTATGCTCAATGCACTGGGCTCGGATGTCACCATGCTGCTGCGCCGTGAACACCTGCTGCGCGATTTCGACGCCATGTTGCGTGAAAACCTGATGGAAGAGATGTTGGGTGATGGTATCGATATTCTTGCACGAACCCAGGTCAGGGAAGTATGCCGTGCCGATGACGGCACACGGGTAATCGAGTGCGAGAATGGCCAGCGCCTGGAAGGTTTCGATGAACTGATCTGGGCTATCGGCCGCTACCCGCTGAGTGCCGGACTGGCACTGGACAAGGCCGGCGTTGAAGTGGATGCAAACGGCTACATTCCCACCGATAAGTTCCAGAATACGACGGTGCCCGGTGTGTATGCCATCGGTGATGTGACCGGTCGTGCACAGTTGACACCGGTCGCGATTGCCGCTGGCCGCCGGCTTGGTGATCGCCTGTTCGGCGGTATGGCAGACCGGCACCTGCCGTACGACAATATTGCTACAGTGGTATTCAGCCACCCGCCTATCGGAACGGTCGGGCTGACGGAAAGCCAGGCGCGCGAGCAGCACGGTGAGGCGGTCAAGGTCTACCAGACCCGTTTTACCGCCATGTACAACGCGCTCACCGAACGCAAGCAGAAGACCGCCATGAAGCTGGTGACGGTTGGTGCACAGGAAAAAG
>JALVCM010000286.1 GCA_027010005.1 Thiohalobacter sp. | reverse complement strand
ATCCTCGTCGGCGAAGACCAGCATCTGGCCACCGCGGGCACCGACTTCCTGCAGATTGGATTTAAGTTTTTCCAGCAGCTCGTTGTTGGGTGCCACCACGACGACGGGCATGCTGGCATCGACCAGCGCCAGTGGGCCGTGCTTGAGTTCGCCGGCCGGGTAGGCTTCGGCGTGGATATAGGAAATTTCCTTGAGTTTGAGTGCGCCTTCCATGGCCACCGGGTACTGGGCGCCACGGCCAAGGAACAGGGCATTGTGCTTGTCGGCGAAGCCTTCTGCCAGGGACTGGATCTTGTCATCCAGCCCGAGCACGTCCTCGATTTCCTTGGGCAGGTGCATGAGTTGTTTGACCAGCTGGCTTTCCATTTCGTCGGTGAGTGCGAAACGACGACCCAGCACGATGGTCAGCAACATCAGCGCGACCAGCTGGGTGGTAAAGGCCTTGGTGGATGCCACGCCGATTTCCGGGCCGGCACGCGTCATCAATACCAGGTCTGATTCACGCGTCAGGGAACTTTCCGGGACGTTGCAAATGGTCAGTGACTGACCAAAGCCGAGTCGCTTGGCTTCTTTCAGACCGGCCAGTGTGTCGGCGGTTTCACCGGACTGGGAAATGGTGACGATCAGCGAACTGTTGCGCACCACCGGTTTGCGGTAACGGAATTCGCTGGCCACCTCGACGCTGCACGGGATACCGGCGAGCGATTCCATCCAGTAACGGGCAATCAGGCCAGCGTGATAACTGGTACCACAGGCGATGATGTGTACGCCCTGCACCTTGTCGAAAACTTCCTTCGCATCCGCACCGAACGCGGCTTCAAGCACGCGGCCCTGGTAAAGACGGCCTTCCAGGGTGTCAGCGATTGCACGTGGCTGCTCGAAGATTTCCTTGAGCATGTAGTGGCGGTACTCGCCACGCTCGACGGCATCGGCCGACAGTTCGGAAAGGGTCTCCCGGCGCTTGACCGGTTTGCCGTTTGCATCATAAAGGGTGACTCCGTTGACGGTGATGTCCGCGATGTCGCCTTCTTCAAGAAAGATGAAGCGCTGGGTGACCGGCAGCAGGGCAGCCACATCCGACGCGATAAAATATTCACCGATACCCACACCGATGACCAGCGGGCTGCCGCGGCGTGCGGCAATCAGGCGGCCGGGCTCGTTGATGCTGATCACACCCAGTGCGTAGGCGCCTTCGAGGTCCTTGCAGGCATGCTGCACGGCGGCCAGCAGGTCATCGCCCTTGTCGAGGTGATGGTGGACCTGGTGCACGATCACTTCGGTATCGGTATCGGAGGTAAAGGTGTAGCCCTGTGCCTTCTGGGTAGTGCGCAGGGCTTCGAAATTTTCGATGATGCCGTTGTGTACCACGGCGGCCTGGTTTTCACAGATGTGTGGATGCGCATTATTTTCGCTGGGCTTGCCATGTGTGGCCCAGCGTGTGTGTGCAATACCGATCATGCCCGACACCGGCGATGCGGCCAATGCCTGTGCCAGTTCGGTCACTTTCCCGGTAGTCCGTAAACGTTCAAGCTCGGCTTTCCCGTTCAGGACAGCGAGCCCGGCAGAATCATAGCCACGGTATTCCAGCCGTCGCAGCCCTTCCAGCAGGATAGGCGCGACTTCACGTTGTGCGATGGCTCCGACAATTCCACACATGGTCTTTTATCTTTCCCCGGGGATAACCCTGATGCTATCGGCACAGGCCGGTGGCGCTTGATGCACGTCGGTCATGACGTTGTCTTGACCGGACGCTTCCAGCCGGTAATGGTCTGTTGCTTGCTACGGCTCAGTGTCAGTTCGTTGTCCGGCACGTCGTGTGTGACTGTTGTGCCCGCACCGATCGTCGCACCATCACCGACCTTGACCGGTGCGATGAGCTGGGTGTCTGATCCGATAAAGACATTGTCACCGATCTCGGTCAGGTGTTTGTAGGCGCCGTCGTAGTTGCAGGTGATGGTACCGGCACCGACATTCACGCCACTGCCCATGTGTGTGTCACCGATATAGCTGAGGTGGTTTATCTTTGAGCCTTTCGCCACGGTGGATTTCTTGATCTCGACAAAGTTGCCGACGTGGACCTGCTCGGCCAGTGTTGTCTCGGGGCGTATACGCGCGAAGGGACCGATACGACAAGCCTTGCCAATGACACCATCCTCGATAACGCAGTGGGCGAAGATTTCCACATCATCACCGATGCTGGCGTTTTTAATGACGCAACCCGGACCAATGCTGACGCGTTCGCCGAGTGTGACCTTGCCTTCCAGAACGACATTGATGTCAATGTGGCAGTCCTGCCCGGCAGTGACTTCGCCGCGTACATCGAGACGTGCAGGATCGGAAAGCGTGACACCACTGCGCATCAGTCTTTCGGCCTGCTGCTGTTGCCAGATACGTTCGAGCTGTGCGAGTTGTACCCGGTCGTTTACACCGAGGATTTCAGCTTCATTCGTGGCGCTCGTGCTTTCGACGGCGACACCTTCCCCGGCGGCCATGGCAATGACGTCTGTCAGGTAGTACTCACCCTGCGCGTTACGGTTATCCAGCTGCTGCAACCAGCTGCGTAACAGACGGGCGGGCGCGGCAAGAAAGCCGCTGTTGATTTCATGTAGTGCCAACTGGGCCTCGCTGGCGTCTTTCTGTTCGACGATGCCCACCAGCCGGCCCTTGTCATCGCGCAACATGC
>JALVCM010000285.1 GCA_027010005.1 Thiohalobacter sp. | reverse complement strand
CTGGGGTATGTATGAAATCGACGGTGGTCTGATCTCCAGCGGTCTCGGCGACGGTGCCGACATCTTCAACGTTGGCGCTTCCTACACCATCGGTAATAACCTGGTTTCCTTCGACTATGCCGAAGGCGACGAGACTGACCTGAGCGGTGGCGGTTCTGCCAACAATGACTACACCACATGGCGTGTGGGCGGTTACCACAAGTTCAGTAACCGTACCCGTGTCTATGCAACGTTCTCTCAGCAGGACTTTGATGCGACAGGTGAGACAGATATCTTCTCACTGGGTATGCGTCACAACTTCTAAGCGAAACCTTGTTTCGTGATGAAGTCAGAACGGGGCCTTCGGGTCCCGTTTTTTTATGCCTGCAATATATCCTGCTGGCGCTGGTGTCAATTGTTGCCGGCTGTTCTGTCACCACCCGTCAGCCACCGACTGTCCTGTTGTCCCGGGTACATCCCGGTGGCGCGCAGCGAATCGCCTTTTCACCCTCCGGACAGCAGCTGGCCAGTGGAGGTTTGCACGGAGAAGTCACGGTCTGGTCGGTGGACACCGGGCGTGAACAGCAACACCTGCGTGCACACCGCTCCCGTGTGAGGGGACTTGTGTGGCGTGATGAAAAGCATTTGCTCAGTGTGGACCGATCCGGTGAACTGCGCTTACATGATATTGAAACCGGTCGGATACGGTCTGTCGATCTGGCGGGGCCGGTACGGGCGCTGGCGGCCTCGGGTGACCGGCATCACATCCTGCTGGGGCAGGCTTCGCGGGTCATGTGGATTGAAACGGAAGACTTGCAGGTGGAGGCGCAGGCCGATATTGGCAGCCAGGTGATTTCAGTTGCCGTGGAAGCGGATGGCGAACGGGTTGCTGCCTCTACCTCCGATGGTCGTGTGCTGACAGGTACCAGCCACTTGTCCGGCTGGCGTGAACTGGAACGACCACCCTCCGATGCAAACGACCTGCACTTTTCACCGGATGGGCACATGTTGCTGGCAGGCAGCTGGTTCAGGCTACTGGTCTGGGATGTTGCCAGTGGCGCTTTGCAGACAAGGTCCACGGAACACCTTGGGCAGGTCATTTCGGTGGATATCAGCCCCGATGCAAAAACCTGGCTCAGCCTGGGACGCCAGACAGATTCCTCGCTCTATCTTATCGATGCACAAAGTAACCGCGTGTTGCGTCGGTTACAGGCACACGAACTGTGTGGCTGGCAGGCGCGCTTCAGCCCGGACGGGCGCTATGCCGCCAGCGCGGGGGAGGAAGGTTCAATCCATATTTACGACCTGAATGCGCCTTACCACCCGGTAACAGTCTGGGGTGACGAAAGCGAATAGTGCTACAATGCGCGCCTGTTTCTGCACAGGCGCGGCCCGGTATGCCCCATCGCATTCGCGAAATCCCCTACAACTATACGTCTTTCTCGGATCGCGAAATTGTATTGCGTTTCCTGGGCGAGGAGATGTGGGGCGTTATCGAAAAACTGCGTGCCGAGCGTCGTACCGGCCGTTCTGCGCGCATGCTGTTCGAAGTGCTGGGTGACCTGTGGGTGGTGACGCGTAACCCGTACATCCAGGACGACCTGCTGGAAAACCGCAAGCGCTTCGAGCAACTGGTGCACGCGCTGAATCATCGACTGGACCAGATCGTCAGCCGCGCCAACGGGAATGCCGAGGCGTTGCGACTGGTGGAACGGGCACGTGACGCGGTCAGTGCATTTACCGCCTGGTTCCCGAAGACCCGTGCCCTGCGTACACGTATCCGCAGGCGGCTGGCACGGGTGACGCGGGCAGACAATATCGATTTTGGTGGACTGGCGCGCGTATCGCACGCGACGGATGCGACGGACTGGCGTGTCGAGCTGCCCTTCGTGGTGATCAACCCGGACAGTGAGAAGGAAGTGCTGGAGGTCGTGCGCGCCTGTATCGATCTCGGCCTGACTGTCATCCCGCGCGGTGGCGGTACCGGTTACACCGGTGGTGCCGTCCCTTTGCACGGCGACGCGGCAGTCATCAACACGGAAAAACTCGAAGCGCTCGATACACTGGAAATGCGTGCCCTGGCGGGTGTTGATGGTGAGGTGCCGACGATCCGCGCCGAAGCCGGCGTGGTGACGCGCCGGGTTTCAGAGCGTGCCGAAGCGGCCGGGTATGTGTTTGCGGTTGATCCGACCTCGCAGGATGCGTCCACGATTGGCGGTAACGTCTCCATGAACGCGGGCGGCAAGAAAGCCGTGCTGTGGGGCACCACGCTCGACAACCTGATGTCGTGGCGTATGGTGACACCGGACGGCGACTGGATGGAAGTGGAACGCCTGGACCACAACCTCGGCAAAATCCACGAACAGGAAACCGTACGGTTTCATATCTACCGTTATGAAACCGATGGTGTGACCCGCAAGGGTGAGCCCGAGCTGCTGGAAATGCCGGGTATGTCCCTGCGCAAGGAAGGTCTTGGCAAGGACGTGACCGACAAGTTTCTCGGTGGCCTGCCCGGTATCCAGAAAGAAGGCTGTGACGGGCTGATCACCTCGGCGGTGTTTGTGCTGCACCGCATGCCGGAGCAGATCCGCACGGTGTGCCTGGAGTTCTTCGGTTCGGACCTTGCGCGTGCCGTGCCGGCCATCGTCGAAACAAAGGACTACCTCGATGCACTGGACGGGGTCGTGTTGTCCGGTCTTGAACATCTCGAT
>JALVCM010000284.1 GCA_027010005.1 Thiohalobacter sp. | reverse complement strand
CCACCCCCCCCCCTTGTTCTTTTATTAGTTGTCTCATAATTGGCTAGATAGATCATCAAGTGCTGCGCGCCAATATAAGTCATATGAGGCCGAGGAACATAAAAACTATTGTGAGACAACTAATATTCTATTTTACCTTCGATGGACCTAAACCAGATAGCCCAGCCGGTCGAGGTCCTGTTTGAGGATGGAGGCGACGCTCTGATCGCTGGCTGATCGGATCGCTAGCGCCCGTTCACGGGCCTCCTCCTAGAGGCGGGGGCGGTCATAGCGTTTGGCGAGATTGAGCGGCCCCAGGCAGGTGCGGTAGCCGTGCTCGGGATGCGGACGGCCCTCGAGTTGTCGCTTGATTACCTGGGCGGTACAGGGACCGATGTCGGCGGCCCAGCTCAGAAAACGCCCTAGCCGTATCGGGAATGACTGGCGACCCGCTTGTCCTTGTGCGGCAACTCGGCGGTGGTGGCGGTAATGCACAGATCCAGTGTCTGACCGACCAGGGCGTGGGGGGGCGCCAGCTCGGAATAGCTGTCGTTGATCTTTGGCGCATAGCGCGAGGCCTGGGTGACCGCCGCCTTGAGGTGTCCCGCACCAGCAGCGACGGCGTGCGGCCACAGTAGTCGATGAAGGCCTTCGCGCCGGCGCGGTGCTGCTTGGCGCATGCTGCGTTTCTGCTTCGCCCGCCACTGGCGCTACAGCTCGCGGAAGCGGCTGTAGCGCTAGGCCCGCTCCTCGTGCTGGGCGGCATACTCGGCCCAGAGCAGTTGCAGGGTTCCCCCCCCCTCGTGCTTAAGTTCCTGGTCGATCTGGAAGCAGTCCGGCTGGACGAAGCGCTCCAGCTTCTCCTGGGCCGGGAACAACAGAACCTCAAGGGTGACCTTGTCATCCCCCCCCCTCGGGCAGAGGCCAGGTGATACACCGGGCCAGGCTCACATACTTGTTGACTGCACCCTTGGTGAGCTGGCAGGAGCAAGCGATCTTCTCGTGACTGAGTTGGGCCTCGTACTTGAGGTGCAGAACTTCGATAATTTTCTTCATTGGAATCCTCGTTGCCAGCATTCCCCGTCGCCTCAGAAAAAAGGTGACGGTTGTACCGGATAAAGTTATAAATTCCGGTGAGCTGGGTGAGATTGCGCGGATCGTGACCAGGCTTTGCGCCACCCTGACCGTCGACTCCAGGGAAAGCCCCTGGATCGGCCACGTTCCGACGTAATGAGCGATCACGTTCGTTTAGAATTGGGAGTCATATTGGGGTGGAATACGCACTTATCGACTGCTTGCGCCAGTTGTACAGTGTTCACGCTGAAACGCCTTCGTGAGCCCCTTCAGGTTTCGGGCGGTTGAGAGGAGGCAGCCACTTTTTCAATACTGCCGCTTTGCGTATTTCTGAGTAACGGGCCATAGCTTCCTCTTGTCCGTCCCCTGTCTGGTGCTCAAATGTACCTCTTTTAAGGCGGGGGAAGATATCCTGACTCAGGGGGTAGGATGCGATACCAGTCACGTCGCTCCGATGGAGATAGGCCTACAATACCCCCCAAAATGCCGTCAGCACAGACCGCGATAGGAGTTTGGTAAGCAAAAGCTATTTGGCTGCAAAACGCGGGACGGTGATCTCTATTGCTGATCAACTACATCAAGTAGACTTAGTGTTTACCGCGTCCAAGGCAAGATATAAGGCCGGAATATTATTGCAGGCCCAACCCCAACAAAACCTATGTACTGAATCCCATGTGATCATATCCCAAGAAAGAGCGATGCTCTTTTTGAGGCTCGCCAGTTGTTGCGCCTCTGGAGGTCACAGCTCAAGAGGATGAACTTGATGTCATGGTCATCCATCCTCAAGCACGCACAACGCCCCCTGTGTCAGAGACCAGACAGGACGAAAACGGATCAGTGGCCCGATCTAAAAGGCGCTGGTCAAGAATTATAACGTTACCAAAGCCACCATCAGGGAATGGAAGAAACTCGAAGACCTGGTGGATCACAGCCATCAACCTCGGTACTTGCAGGCTAGGCTCACGCCAGAGTAGGAGTTGCTAGTCGTCGAACTGCGCAACTCGCTCTTGCTGCCTTTGGATGATCTTTTGGTTGTGACCAGAGAGTTCATCCACCCTCAGGCCAGCCGTTCCGGCATGGATCGGACCTTACGTCGAAATGGTGTCCTGAGTCTGCGCCACGGGAGAGCATGAACCCACGGGCCCACATGTTTGATCAAATATGCCAAGAAAAATGGCAATGAGCATCGTCTGACCAAAACGGTTCGCTCCCAGACCAATGGCATGGGGGAAAGGTCCAATAGGCGCATTGGTGACATCCCCAGATTGACGCATTTCGACTCACCTGCCCATCTGGACGAAACTTAAAAACGATACGTGAAAATCTACAATCATTACATTCCACAGAAAAACCTTGGGCATGTAACGCCCCTTCAGGCGCTCAAGGAATGGCAGAAAAAGGTCAGAGCTACTTAAAAATTTGTAAATGATCTACCGTGGTTTGATATCTGGGGGCATGATTATATGGAATTTCAGATCTATTTGATACTGGCGACAACCTGCTTGATCCTTCCGTGGACCAAGCACTATGGAATAATTCCGTTGATAGGCCTCCTGCTGGCGCTGCCCGTCGGCAATGCATTGTCTCTATATTTCTATAAGTGGGGGCTTTTCTTCTATGATTTCTATTTCTTTTCTTTATTTATCCGGCTCGTAAAAGAAAGGCAACGGTTAGACAAGTGGATGCTCGGATCAATGTTGCTGTCGATGTTCTATGCAGTCGTGGCGCTTCTTGGTGGTACGGCGCTCGATCTGTATTTTATGCGAGATTTCAGGCTGGTTATCTATTTGATGACGCTGACTGTGTTAATTGCTATGCGATATGTGGCCATTAATATTTCTAGCGTGGCAGTAAAGCGGTTAGCGTTGCTTTCGGGAGTGAGTTGTTCTTTATACGCGGCTATGATGGTTGTTGGCGTATTTACATTTGAAGACTATTATTACGTTAGAAACTCCTATCGATACTTTGCTATTTCCAGCTATTTCTCTTTTGGGTTTTTGGTGTTTAGCAACTTCCTTCCTTCTGATAGTCGTCGTGGCGCATTGTATGTCGTTGCATTGGTGGTTAGCCTGCTTGGTGTTTTTCTTACTGGCTTTCGTGTGATGGCCCTTGTTGCTGTGATGCTGTTTGTGGCGGGCTCGATAAAGTCTGTTCGAGGGAGCATTACATTGTTCGTGTTGCTTTTCTTGACGGCGCCAGTCCTTCTTCTTACGCAAGGGGACTCGGGTAATGGTGCTGCCATGGCTCGTATAGCAGATCTCTCTCCTGAAATTATTTCAAATAATATTCACTATCGTTTTCTTCCTTTTTTCCGAGAATACGAAAAATTTAGTTATCTTGATGCCATAATAGGTGGTGGGTTTGGTCAAACGTTTGAAATTCCATGGTTCTACTACAGGGATACCAAGGACTATATCAGTAATTCCATTGACAGTACATACCTAACGCTGTATGCAAAATTTGGATTCATTGGGCTGATTTATTTAGTGTCCTATATTTACGCATATTCACGGATCCTTGGGGCGGGCAGGGACCGTATAGTTTGGTCGGTCGTAGTGGTGCTGTCTTTCCTTTGGATGGTGTATGCGCTTCCATATCAGATGGCATCTGTTGGGTTGGGGCTGGCGCTGTTCGCTATCGGGTCCGCGGGGGATGGCAAAGCGAGTGGGGAGAAGGTGAAAATGTGAACGGTTCGTTCTACGATTACATCGAACGCCACCGTTCGTTCCTGCTTCTAGGGGCATCCTCGGCAAGCTACTTTTTTGCTATGGTCGTGGCGCGTAAGACGCTGGATGCGGACGGACTGTATTTTTGGAATGTGCTGGTGACTTTGGTATCCATGAGCTTCAGTTTCTGTTTTTTTGGCGCAGAGCAGGTGTTTCTGCGGCAAAGCACAGTTATGGAGGGGCGAGTGGAAATCAACCGGACCACACTGTGGGTCATGGCGGGCGCGCTCTTGCTGTTCACGGTTCTGCTCGCGGCGGTCTTTGAAGGATACTTCTTTCATCTTGGGGGTGTCGCGATATACCTATTCCTAGCAGTTTGCGTAGGGATATTTGTGTTTGTATACAATTTCCTGCGGTTGCGCAGATCGTTCAGTGCCGCGCAGTTGGCCGCGAACGGGTGGAAGTTTACTATCTTGCCGGGCGTGTTGCTGGCACCTTTTGGAAATACAGCTTGGTCTATTATGAGTGGATTCGGTCTTGCTGCGGCGGGAGCGATCTGGTTGTTGGTATACAGTCGCAAGAGCCTCGTTGTGACGGACGATCTCATGCCTGTTGGATGGAAACCGTTGTTTTTTGGATATTCACTTTCCCTGCTAGTTTTAATGGTCCTGAATAACGCGGATCGTCTGATAATTAGTCGATATGGGTCCCAGGAACAATTTTCCGAATACGTATACCTTGTTACGTTACTACTGCTACCGTTCAGTCTGCTGTCAAATTATTTCGGATTCAGGGAAATGGCCCATTTGAAGCGGGGGTATGATCGCCGTCTGTTCGCAAGGAAAGTATTCGCAGGAGGCGCGTTGACGGGATTTGTGTTCGTGCCTTGGTTTGGCTTGATATACGCCTTCCAGGAAGCGCTTGAAGTACCGATTATTGGAGTCTATGCGCTCCCCGGAATGGTAATCGTCACCTGCCGCAGCTCATACGCGCTGCTGTCGGCTCTGTTCGCACTAAAGGCGCGACCTGAACAGATTTATATAGCCAATCTGCTGACATTGCTGGTCATTGTTGCGGGTATGTCTTTTTTGATTGTGGTAAAGGTGACAATTACATCTACTCTTCTTGTTTTTGCCGCTTTTTGGAGTGCTCGTATTGCTATTTATGCGTATTTTTCGGTTCAGGTCAAGGAATATAAAAGTTGCCATGCGCACTAGCCCAGTCCTCGAGAGCTCGTCGAAACAACGATATGATGGTGCTAGCTGTTGGGCGCGCCTAGACCCCCAATCGGAGTGGAGCAGCAAGGCGTTGGTTTGGCCTGTTTATAACCGCGGAAAAGGCAGGATGCAAACATGATCTCTTCGGACCAGAAGCGTGGTGTAAGTGGTTAGAGCAGCCATTCGTCAAATGGCGAGTACCATGATGAGTAACGTAAATAGTGCAAATGCAGTGGCTTCAGATCGTTGAGCTTCAGGATGTCTCTAGTTGTTTTTCGGAGTCTGAATATCGTATCGCTCGTCGTATCAATTGGGCTACATGATAAACTGATCCGCCTCCGAACGCCTCCCTTGCCTCGTTGTCGCTTACGAATGGCCGAAATGAATGGATAGTCGTGTAATGCTAAGCAAACCCGTGAGTGCCTGTGCAGTTTCACCATTCGAGAAATTATTCGAGTATGGGAAGGCGAGCGACGAACGGACTCCGTGTTTTGGAGAAGTTGGATGAAAGTCCTCCACGTTTTCTACTCTACGCTGCCAAGCTCGAAGGGTAGTGACATTCGCAGTCGTGATGTGATCGAGTCGCAAGCAGGGATTGGGATTGATGTGTTGGCGGTCAGCTCACCGTTTCAGGATCCGGTCGAAATGGGAGCCAAAGTTGAGCGTATTGCCGGTTGTCCTTGCTACCGAAGCTCTGATGTTGATAGTCGGCTGCGGATCTCGGAGAAAGACCAGGGTCTCATGGTTAAGTTACGCAAAATGACTAAGTTGCTTTCTTTCGGGGATTTTGTTGGCACTCTCGCAGCGCGTGAAGGGCCAGACGTTATTCACGCGCATTCGACGTTTTTCTGCGCGTTTGCTGGACGGCGGGCCGCCCAGAGGCTCGGTAAACCGCTAGTCTATGAGGTTCGATCCTTATGGGAGGAGCGTGCAGTGATGAAGTCGCCTACGCTGAAGACCCGGGTTGTTGCGCGTCTGATTCGCTTAATAGAGACCCATGCCATGCGTATGGCTGACCATGTGGTAGTTATAAGCGAAGGCCTGTATCGTGATGTGGTGGCGAGGGGAATCCCGCAACACTGCATAACTTTGGTACGCAACGGGATAAACTTGTCACGTGTGTGCGGCGGATCCGCCACTATCAACGGGAAGCGAGCGGCGGACTGGGTCTTTGCCTACATAGGTAACCTCAGTGACATTGAGGGGCTTGACATACTAATTGAAGCCGTAAAGATCTTGCGAGAGCGTGGGTGGAACAACGCTCTTCAAATTTACGGTGACGGCCCTGCTATGGACCGGCTTAAGCTCCAGGCGAGAAATGTTGAAGGCGTAACGTTTTTTGGTCGCTTCAACCCGGAAGACGCTCGAGAGATCTATGCTGAAGTGGATGTGGTGGTAAATCCTCGCAGACGTTCGTCGTTGACTGACAAGGTCACGCCGCTTAAAACGCTTGAAGCGATGGCGTGGCGGAAGCCAATAGTCGTTTCGTCGGTTGCTGGGATGTTGGAGCTGGTGCGAGATGGTGAGACTGGCTTTGTATTTGAAGCCGACGATGTACTGGCCCTCGTTGGAACTCTGATTCGCATTCTCGAAAACCCCGAGGTATTGCCCCCCGTCATAGAAAGGGCGTGGGAGTTCGTTTCTGAGGAGCGTAGCTGGTATGCAAATGCGAAGGCCTATTGGGAGCTTTACGAGCAATTGGTAAAGAATCGTATATGAGAGCCCGTGCGATAGTACTGATTTATGGTAAAGGTGGTCATCGTGCACAGATGGAACGCCTTTACGCTCGGTTGAAGCCTGGTTTAGACGGTCGCGCCGTGGAGGTGGTCGGCATCTGTGAGGATGATCATGCGCTGAAAGGCTTTCGTAGCTATTCTCATCCGAGTGTGCGTGATAAGCACAGTTTATTGAAATCGCTGGTAACTTTTCCTGCTAGCATCCTATGGTCAGTGAGCATAACTATACGGGTGGTTAGGGAGTATCGGGTTATAGGAGTAGTCTCGACTGGGCCTGGGATTGCAGTTGTTCCGTCGATATTGCTCAAGATCACGGGGGCGCGAATTGTATTCTTGGAAACCTGGGCCCGCTACGAAACGCGCTCAGTAACCGGGCGGGTTATGTACCGAGTGGCGGACAGATTTTATATCCAGAATCCGAGCCTAAAGAAATATTATCCTAAAGCAATATACGGGGGGCTTTTGTGAACGTGTTTGTTACAGTAGGCACCACGCGCTTTGACAGTCTCATTAATCATGTGGTGCAAGATCCCTTCTTTAGTGATTGCGACTGTATTTTACAGGTTGGCAACAAGGTGTTGTGTCCCAAAGGGTTCGATTGCTTCGAATATACTGATTCAATTCATCACTATTACCATTGGGCTGATGTAGTGGTGACGCATGGTGGGGGAGGGTCGGTTTATCAGTTGCTGGCATTGAGTAAACCAATTGTAATTGTCCCAAATTATGACCGGTTGGACAAGCATCAGTGTGATATTGCCAGGTTCATGCATGAGAATGGCCACGCTTTGGTGGTAGAAAGCTTAGATATGTTGTCTGAAACGGTAAAGAAGGCTGCAAACATGACGTTTCGGCCCTTTAAAAGAGATAAGTTTTTTGTTACAGAAGATATCCTGGGTTTTCTGCTGGGGGACAATTGACGGTGCTGAGGGAGTGGCAGTGGGGGGGCGATTCTCCATCTGGTTCGATGGCCTCAAGATCCGGGATGTCGATCAAAGCTATCTCAGTGGCGAGGCGAGGAAAATCGACAACCTGCCATTGGAGGACGTTGTTCCCGGTACGCACCGCCTTGGCTTCAGGCTGGAGCCTGATCCGCAGACTGACGCGGCAACGCGGGTTCATGTGGCGGGCATATAGTTCGAACAGCGCACCGCCGAACGGGTCGCGCCGGTACTGCCACTGTCATTACGACATAACCAGTGGCAGCAAATCGGGATACCCTGCAAACCTGCTGCCGGCGAAGAGACCGTCGCAAAAGTGCTTGCCGATGATATCTACGGTGAACTGAATAAGGATTGGGCCGTGTTCCGCTACAGTCCGGCTCAAGGGCGTTATATCGCGTTAGGGCTGGATGATACGCTTCAGCCTGGTACCGGATACTGGGTCATACAGCTCTCTGATCTCAACCCGGTGAGCCTCGACCTGCCTCCGAGTTACATACAGCCCACACCGGTTACCAGTACAGCCTGCACATCGCCCAATGGCTGCTACGAGGCGCCATTGGAAACCGGCTCGGGGAACGTTAGTTGGAATATGCTGGCCCATCCGTTCGATCATGCAATTGGATGGGTCGGTATGCGTGTGGTTGATGAGGACAAATGCAAGAACGGCTGCATACTGGCTAACGCAGAGGCACGGAATGTCGTATATAACCAGGGTTGGCAATATGACCCGGAAAAGGGAAGCTACCAAACGCTTAACAACTGTAGTCTGAATGCCTGGTCTGGCTACTGGATCGCCGCATTGCGGGATGCGAAGAACCCGAAACTGCTCATTCCGGCGGATTGAGTTTGACTCGTTGTGGTGGCTTGCTTTTTCTTGGCAGGCGTCAATAGCCGATTTTCCTTGGTCTTATCTTTCAGGTCTTGCATAACTCATGTGTGCGGATATTTATGAAGCGAGCAATGTAATTATTGGAGGGGAAGGTGCTCAGTCGAATGTTAAATGAAAGTCTTAAGCTCCCTGTACAAATGGTTAGGCGGTATAGCGCAATGGTTGCGTTGGCAGGCCTTGAGTCGCATGATTCCGTAAGGCTGAGAGCGGTAGGCGAGGCATTGCGTGAATCGTTGTCCAATACGGTGTCTGTAGAGGAGAAAAGAATTATATCACTAATAGAGAAACGGCGATCTTCTCTGCTCTATTCTGATAAAGAGATTACTGTAATTGATTTTGGCGCTGGCAGCTCGAGTTCTAATAGAACAAAAGAAGAGATGGAAGCGGGGGTTATATCAACGGTATTCGTGTCTGATGTTTGTAAGGCGAGTATGCCTAGGTTCTGGGCAACTTTCCTTTTTAAGTTGATTCGCAAGTTAGAACCATTGTCTTGCGTGGAGCTTGGTTCGTGCGTCGGCATCTCTGCGTCTTACCAGGCTGCCTCGCTCAGTATGAATGGGAAGGGAAGGCTGGTTACTCTCGAAGGTTCTCAAGAAATAGCCAAAATTGCTCAAGAAACACTTGAGTGGTTGGGTTTGAGAAACGTTTCTGTTGTGACCGGTTCATTCCGTGAAACCATGAAAAGTGTCTTGGATTCTGCTAAGCCTATTGATTTCTTTTTTAATGATGGTCACCATGACCATGACGCTGTACTAAAATACTTTGATGACGCTTTTCCGAGTCTCTCGGAAGATGCAGTTGTTGTCTTTGATGATATCTCTTGGTCGCCCGGAATGAGAAAGGCATGGGCCGCGATAGAGCATGACGAACGAGTGGCTGCATCTATTAGTCTCCGTAAACTTGGGATAGCCTTTATTGGAAACAACTATGCGTCGAAAGAAAGATTTAGAATACCGCTGTAGAGGTCGGATGCAAATACTAGACTCGGCCATTGCATAAGACCGCTGTGCTCTGCCGCTTGGCTAACTCTTCCAAAAAGTAAAGCCTGATGGTAACTGCTCACCCCGGTTAATAATTGCTGTTTAGATGGCTTTGGCTGGGGAGATAGGGGGTGAGTAGATGCCGCTAGGGTTATTAACCGTCGCAAAATAGAATTTACATTGCCGCATACGACGTAGTGGGCGCCCTGAAATAGGACATTACTCTTTCAGGCGTCTTCTGGATGAAACGAAGATACGATATGACCTCGCGCTTCAGCTCTTAAAGGCTGGTGATTGACTTGCGCCCCAGTGAGTTGTTTTTCAGATCGTTCCATACGAGCTCATCAGGGTTGAGTTCAGGAGAATACGGCGGCAGGAAGAAAAGCTCCAACTGATCAGCGACGCTCTTTAGGAACCTCTGATCAAAAGGCTCCAAATCGGAAATATCCTTCGCTTGATTCTGTTGGAGGCTCAACCCCTCGGATTTTGCCCCAGACCC
>JALVCM010000283.1 GCA_027010005.1 Thiohalobacter sp. | reverse complement strand
CACTGGTGGCTTCCGATACGCGTCGCTCCAGCCAGCGGGCGCGCTGGTGAATGATCTTTTGCTGACTGCGCCAGGTCAGCAGGTTTCTGCAGCGTACGCCAAATTCCAGGTCGTCGAGTGGTGTGGTCAGCAGGTCGGTGGCACCGGCATTCAGTACGTCGCGACGACAGTCAAGGTCCTCGCACGGTGTCAGCATGACAACGGGCAGGTCACTGCAATCCGGCAACTGGCGTATACCGTGAATGATGCTGGTAGCACGTATCTCGGTAAACTGGCTGTCAGAAACGACAAGGTCAGCCGGGTGCCAGCGCAGCCAGGTCAGGGCAGCCTCGGCCTTGACGAAAGTCTCGACATGGAGCTGCGGATCAATGTTTGTGATCAGCCTGACCAGATGTTGTCGCCGGGAAAGCTCCCCGTCGAGAATTAAAACCGTCGGCATACGGTGCCCCTAGGATTTCCAGAAAACGTCACAGCAGAAAAACTTCACTGCGGAGCTTCCCTGCTTACCGCACAACCGAGGTAATATTGCCTCACTAACACCCTGAAAAATGAGTTAAAATAACATCGCGTCGGGCGTCGATTGAAGCTAGCGGCGGGTTTGGGCCAAACTTAAGTCCCGGATTTCAATGATATTCGTTAGACCTTTGTTCAGTTGCCGGGTCTGTCACGGGTTGTTTCGGAGAATTTTTATGTCGCAACAGGAAAAATCGTCATCAGCACGGGGCCAGTCGCTGTTTAGCGTGGTTGGCAGTGTCTTTGCCTCGATGTTCGGTGTGCAGAGCAGCAGCAAGCACCGGGAAGACTTCAGGCAGGGCAAGATGTCCACTTATCTTGCTGTGGGTGCCGTTGCGACAGTGTTGTTTATACTGACAATCTGGGGAATCGTCCGGCTGGTTGTCAGTGTGACCCAGCCATCCTGACCCGGCTTGATTGATGGGGGCCGGATTACGCGCCTTTGCCGGCGCACTGGTGAGCAGTTCACGGGACTTACTCCCGGTTGTGCTGGTCGTGATGTTTTTCCAGCTGGTGGTATTGCAACAACCTATCCCCAACCTGTTTGAACTCATTATCGGTCTTTTGCTGGTGGTTACCGGGCTGACATTTTTTATCAGCGGCCTGGAGATGGCGCTGTTCCCGATCGGCGAATCACTTGCACATGCCCTTGCACGCAAGGGCAGTCTGGCCTGGTTAATGGTCTTTTCCTTTGCCCTGGGTTTCGGTACAACGGTTGCAGAACCGGCATTGATTGCCGTGGCAGACGAAGCGGCAGCGGTGGCCTCTGCCGACGGTGCCATCGGACCGACTGCTCAGGCACGCAATGCCTACGCTGACGGACTGCGCCTGACGGTGGCGTTTTCGGTGGGTTTTGCGATCATGCTGGGCGTGGTACGCATCCTCAAGGGCTGGCCCATGCACTGGTTGATTGCCGGTGGTTACGTGCTGGTTGTGACGATCACTTTTTTTGCCCCCGACGAGATCGTCGGTATCGCCTATGACTCGGGTGGTGTGACGACCTCCACGATTACGGTACCCCTGGTAACTGCGTTAGGTGTCGGTCTTGCCTCGTCGATCCGCGGACGTAGCCCGCTGGTGGATGGCTTTGGCCTGATTGCGCTGGCGTCACTGACGCCGATGATTTTTGTCATGCTCTACGGGATGGCTATACAGTGAGCCTGCTGGCAGATTTTCTGCAGACACTGCTCGATACCCTTCATGATGTCGCGCCGATTGCCATTATCATCGCTGTCTTCCAGTTCATGGTCATCCGCCGTCCGGTAGCAAACCTGAAACAGGTACTGATCGGCTTTGTGTATGTTGTTATCGGCCTTGCGTTGTTCCTGCTTGGACTCGAGCGGGCCCTGTTCCCGCTGGGCCGGGTAATGGCCATGCAGCTGACCGATCCGGCATTTCTTTTTGATGGTGTGGCACAGCTTTCCGGTGTCATACACTGGGCGGAATATCACTGGGTATACCTGTTTGCCTTTACTATCGGGTTTTCCACCACGATTGCCGAGCCTTCGCTGATGGCTGTCGCCATCAAGGCCAACCAGGTGTCGGGCGGGTCGGTGGGTGTATGGGGACTCAGAGTCTCTGTTGCCATCGGTGTGGCGATCGGTATCGCGCTCGGGGCCTGGCGTATCGTGACGGGGTACCCGATTCATTACTTTATTATCGTTGGGTATATTATTGTGGTTGTCCAGACACTGTTCGCTCCGAAAATGATAGTGCCGCTGGCGTATGACTCCGGCGGCGTCACCACATCAACCGTGACAGTGCCGCTGGTCGCGGCACTGGGACTCGGTCTGGCAGAAACCGTGCCTGGCCGTAATGTATTGATCGACGGGTTCGGGTTGATTGCATTCGCAAGCCTGTTTCCGATTATGAGTGTAATGGCCTATGCGCAGTTGTCGGAGTTTCGTGCCCGGCGCGCAAAACGCAACAGAACGGGGAGCGGATAGCTTATGCATTTCAAACTGATTATTGCTTTCGTGGAAGATGGCAAGACAGACAAGGTGATGGATGCCGCGCGCGGAGCGGGTGCGACAGGTGCAACTGTTATCAGTAATGCGCGCGGTGAGGGTATGGTGAAGAGCAAGACATTTCTCGGCCTGTCACTGGAGACCCAGCGTGATGTCCTGTTATTCCTGGTGGAGGAGCACCTGAGCCGGAAAATCCTGGAAACAGTGTGTGATGTG
>JALVCM010000282.1 GCA_027010005.1 Thiohalobacter sp. | reverse complement strand
TCGAGCGGGAAGTGTTTGGTCCGGTGTTGCATGTTATTCATTACCGTGGCGACCGGCTCGATGATGTGATTGATGCCGTCAATGCAACAGGATACGGGCTGACGCTGGGCGTACACAGTCGCATCGAGTCGACCTGGGCGCGGGTCTGTGAGCGTGCCCGTGTCGGGAATCTCTATATAAACAGAAACATGATTGGTGCCGTAGTGGGGTCACAGCCGTTCGGCGGGGAAGGCCTGTCCGGTACCGGGCCAAAGGCGGGTGGTCCACATTACCTGCAGTGGTTTGCGACCGAACGAACACGCAGTGTGAATATTTCTGCACTGGGCGGGAACAGCGGGCTGCTGAACCTGTCAGAAGACTAATGTTTGTTCATGTTGCAGCTACATGAAAAGCAGACGGGACTATACTTTGATCCATATCATATCGCCTGCGGGGGTGATAGCTTAAGTTGCAGGCGGAGGTGACGATAAGGCCTGCACAGAAAGTCAGTATCATGGGAGGATACGATGGAACACCGATGCAGTGTTCGCAAGCCGATGGAGTTTCAGCTGATGCTCTACAAGCACGGGTTGCCCGTGCAGCGCGCCGTCAGCCGGAACCTGGGGCTTGGAGGCATGTTGATCGATACCGGCACCACAACGTGGCGGAAGAACGAATATCTCGAAGTTGAATTCATCGGTGCTGATGGCAGCCCGGGCATGCGTGTCCCGGCGGTTGTCGTGCACCAGTCCGCACAGGGTGCAGGCCTGATGTTCGATGGTATTGGCGGTGAACAGCGGCGACGCTTGCGTGCCTGGCTGTTTTCACGACATGACAACGAGAAAAGCGCGGGCACGCTGGCGGTTGCCTGAAGCGGTTATGGGTTCAGGGTTCCCGTCCGGGGTGCTTGATGATTTCGCCACGCTGCAATGGCAGGTCATTTCCATTTTTCCGGTCGGCAAAATAGCGCTGAAGGGTTTCCCGGACGACCGGGAAGGCCAGCTTGTCCCAGGGAATGTCCTGTTCGTCAAATAACCGGCATTCAAGGCTTTCACTGCCCGGCTCGTATTCCCCGTTTACCAGGATTCCGTGGTACAGCATGTAGACCTGGCTGATGTGCGGAATACTGAACAGGGCGTACAGGCTGGTGATCTCGATGTTTGCACCGGCTTCCTCGAAGGTTTCCCGCATGGCGGCCTGTTCGGTGGTTTCACCGTTCTCCATAAATCCGGCCGGCAGTGTCCACAGACCATAGCGCGGTTCGATGGCACGTTTGCATAACAGGACGCGTCCTTCCCACTCCGGAATGCAGCCAGCCACGATGTTCGGGTTCTGGTAGTGAATGGTGTGGCAGTTATCACACACAAAGCGTTCGCGGTTGTCGCCCTCCGGGATACGAAGTACGACCGATTCACCACAGTTGCTACAAAATTTCACAGTGTCTCCTGTCACCGGGGTGTTCCGGCCATTATCCCGGCTGCACGCATCAGGCCCAGCAGGGTTTTGCCATCATCGATTTCATTGCTTTGGCACATGGCCAGCGCTTCGCTGAACGGTTTCCAGTGGACCTCGATCACTTCGTGCGGGTGCGGTTCGTCGGTGGTAGTGTGTAAGCCGGTTGCCAGGTAAAGATAGATGCGTTCATCACAAAAGCCGGGTGATGACAGGAAACTGCCGAGAGACTGCCAGTGGTCCGCGGTGAGTCCGGCTTCTTCGCGGAGTTCCCGGCTGGCGGTATGGTCCGGCGTTTCCGGTACATCGATTTTCCCGGCCGGTAGTTCCCACAGCCAGCCCCCGGCCGCATGGCGGAACTGGCGTAACAGGCACACCTGCTGTCGATCATCGATGGCGACAACGGCTGCACCACCCGGGTGACGGACGACTTCCAGTTCCATGTCCTCGCCATTGGGCAGCGTCACGGTTTCGATCCCGAGATTTACCACGTTACCGGTATAGATAGTTTTACGTCGAGTCATGGTCAGTCGTGTCAGTGTCCATAGACGGCCAGTGTTTGGCCTGCACCTTCCGGCATGTGCGGGTCGAGATACATGGCACGCAGGGGCAGTTTGCAGGCCGGGGAAAACTCCGGTCCCCAGGCGATAGTGTCGAATTCCTGCCCCCCGAGCAGACAGTGCGCTGTGGTCAGGTACAGGCGGTCGAGTGCATTGCCGCGTACCAGGGCGTGGAGTACCGACGGACCGGCAATGGCGTAAATGCGTCGGTACCCCAGCGTACCGAGCAGGGATTTTAACTGTGTGGTATCGACGTGGCGTGCATCACCGCACTGAATGACCTGCACATTGTCTTCACGGGAAAGCCTGTCGATCCGGTCCGGGTCGGCATCACCGCTGGTAATGATATAAACCTTTCGTTCGGCGTAGGCCCGCAGTGCCTCGACGGGGATATTCAGGCTGGCGCTGAACACGGCAATATCCGGTTGCGGCGACAGGCTCTGCTCGATGCGCCACTTGCGCAGGTCATCGAACTCGTGCGCAAGCCCGACCGGGAGTTCTGCCTGGGCTTCCTGTTCGACGGCCTGACGGAAATAGCGGGCACTGCTGATCAGCAGGTCGGCCTGGGCGGCCAGTTCCTGGAACAGACGCCAGTCGCGGGCGTTTGCAATCGCAGGCGGTACCTGGCTGCTGCCCCGGTCAGTCGCCGGCAGCGCAATGCGGCCGTCAATGCTGGCAATATAGTTGGTGTAGATAAAGGGCTGGTC
>JALVCM010000281.1 GCA_027010005.1 Thiohalobacter sp. | reverse complement strand
CAACGATTATTTCCTTCGTAGAAGACCCGGACGGCTATCCGATTGAACTGATTGGCAGGAAAAACTGAAGATCCGGCGATCCAGGCCGATATTTCCGGCAGACAGCCTGTCTAGATAAGGGGTTGTAACTGATTTATTCACGAGTTGATCCGGCAAGGCTTATGTTCAGGTTCGGGGAAGAAATGTGCCGGGTAATGGCGGTCCTGTTGTTGACAGTACTGGCTGTGACCACGAATGCTGTGGCACGTGAGCGGCTGGAAGTCGTCGTGATTCACTCCTACCACCAGGACTACCCCTGGACAGCGTTACAGCACGAAGGCTTTACCCGCACGCTGTTAAACAGCTTGCCGGACTACGACATCAATTTCTCGGTTGAATATCTCGACACCAAACGGGTCAGTCCAGGTCCCGCTTATTTGAAAACATTTCTGTCTTACCTGAAAGCCAAGCATGCTGATGACGTGCCTGATCTCATCTATGTGACAGATGACAACGCGATGAATTTCATGCTGGATGCGGGCCTGCATTCATTTCCTTCAATCCCTGTCATTTTTTCCGGTGTCAATAATCTTGTTCTTGCAGGAACTCTGGACCAGCAGCGTGTAACCGGCGTGTTCGAACGCAAGGGTGTGGAGTCGAGTATCGAGCTTGTGCAGCAAATCAGCCCGGCAGCACAACGCATTATCTTTCTGGGTGATGGCGGCCCTACCGACCAGGCGATCGGTGTAAGGATCGAGGAAGTCTCGAAACGTTACAGCGGGCTGGAAATTGTTCATATCGGCGAGAGTTCGCTGGATGCCCTGCTGGCTGCACTGCGTGCAACAGGTCCGGGTGTTGTTATCGTTACCACCATAGGCGGGGTACACGATGCAGGCGGACGTATGCTGGAGCTCAACGAGATCATGAAGTATGTTACCGATACAGGCCGTATGGTCCTTGTTATGGAAGACGGTTACCTGTTCCCCGGCGTACTTGGTGGTTATGTGACGACAGCCCGGCTCCAGGGTGAGCTGGCGGCCAGGCTGGCGGCCCGTGTGCTCCGGGGCGAACCTGTTTCCGGTATTTTTCCTGTCATGGATAGTCCCGCAGAACTCGTCTTCGACTGGAAGGTAATGAAGCAGTTTGGTGTGAGGCCGGGTGACGATCTTCTGGGCAAGGCGAGAGTCATTAACAAACCGCTTCCCTTCCTGGAGCGTCACCCACAGCTGATCTGGTGGGCACTGGGCAGCTTTACTGCTCTGGCAGTCATTGTTATCGGTATTTTCATTTTCGTTACCGGGCGCAAGAACCGCCTCATCAGGGAACAGACTACCGACAGCCTGACCGGGTTGCCCAATCGTACCCGCCTGTTACAGGATACACTTTCCATGTCTGCCCCTCGTTTTGCGGTGATTGATATCAACAATTTCAAGGCGATTAACAGCTTCTACGGGTTGGAAACCGGTGATGCGGTGCTCGTTGCTGTCAGCCGGGAAATTGCCTGCCTGCTTCCGGACAGGGCCTGGCTCTACCGGATGGGGCGCGACCAGTTTGGTGTACTGGCTGACGTTGATATGAGCTTCACGGTATTCAAACAGTTGATAGGAGGGATCATCGAGGCACTCAGGCACAACCACCTGTCGATCGGTGAACCGGAGATACACCTTACCGCAAGTGCAGGCATCAGCGGCCGTGAAAGTATATCGCTGATTTCCGGTGCCGAGCAGGCCCTTCACGTTGCAAGGGACCGCAACGAGGGGTATGCGGTCGATGAAGATGCCGTGGAAGATGCCGAGCGCCAGAAGCAGAATATTCTATGGGCCAACAAACTGAGTACTGCACTGGAAACGGGCCGGATCAGGCCTTTCTTTCAGCCCATCATCCACAATGCCAGTGGCAAGCGGACAAAATATGAGGCACTGGTGCGTCTGATCGATGAGGACGGCAGTATCGTTACACCATTTTTCTTCCTTGAAGCGGCCAAACGCACCCGTCAGTACGCCATTCTGACCCGTACCATGATCGAGCAGAGTCTCGGTATGCTGGGTGACCGGGCTATCAGTATCTCACTCAACTTTACCGTGGATGATATTCGGAATTCCGAAACCGTTTATTTCTTCAAACAAATGCTGAAAAAATACAATGCTGCCAATCGCGTGGTAGTGGAATTGATCGAGAGTGAAGGCATAGAGAATTATGCAGAGGTCAGCCGCTTTATCGCCGAAATCAAGAAACTGGGTTGCCGGGTGGCGATTGATGATTTTGGTACCGGCTATTCCAACTTTACCCACCTCATGCACCTTAATGCGGATTACCTGAAGATAGACGGCTCGATTATCAAGCGTATCAATGAGGACAGGAATTCGGAGCTGGTGACGCGAACCCTGGTGGATTTCGCCCGTCGGCTGGGTATGAAAACAGTTGCCGAGTATGTCGACTCACAGGCAGTGCAGGACAAGGTGACTGCCCTGGGCGTGGATTATTCGCAAGGGTATTTCCTGGGCAAACCCGCAGCCGGGTTACCCTGAAACCGAGTATTTCCTGCCCGGCTTCAGTCCAGTGGTTCTCCAAACCAGTGCTCAAACCAGGCGGCCATGGGTTCAGGTTTTCCATACAGGTAGCCCTGGTGGATGATGTCTGCCCGGTCATTCAGGAATGCTGCCTGCTGTTCAGTCTCGACACCTTCCGCCACCACTTTCAGGTGCATATGCCGGGCGACAGCA
>JALVCM010000280.1 GCA_027010005.1 Thiohalobacter sp. | reverse complement strand
CAAACCAGTGGTTATTCAGAAAGGCCCTGAAACAGGCCTCGGGTTCACGCTCACGGATCAGGTACTGCTGGTACAGGGCAAGGCCGGCGGCCAGCGCGAGACCAAAATAATAATACCCGTCCAGTGAGGCGGCCTGCCCGGCAAACGACAGCGCAGCAAGTGTCAATATCTGCAAAATTCCGATCACCAGCCGGTCAGACTCGCCGAACAGGATCGCAGTGGATTTCACCCCGATCTTCAGGTCATCTTCGCGGTCAACCATGCCATACATGGTGTCGTAGGCCGTTGTCCACAATACGGTCGCCACGAACAGCAACCAGGCCACACGCGGGACCTCACCGGTTTGCGCCGCAAAGGCCATGGGTACCGCCCAACCGAACGCCGCACCAAGTACGACCTGCGGCAAGTGCGTATAACGTTTCATAAAGGGGTATAGCGCCGCCAGTGCCACGGCGACGAATGACAGACAGATCGTCAGTGTGTTCATCAACAGCACCAGCCCAAAGGCCAGCGCACACAATACGCCGAACAGGACCAGGGCTTCGCGTGGCGTAACCTTGCCGCAGGCAATGGGGCGTTTGCAGGTACGCGCCACGTGCGGGTCTATGTGCCTGTCCGCGTAATCGTTGATGACACAACCTGCGGACCGCATCAGTATGACACCCAGCACAAAAACACCCACTACCGGTAAATCCGGCTTGCCCCGGCCGGCAATCCACAGGGCCCACAGTGTCGGCCACAGCAACAGGTATATTCCAATAGGTTTATCAAGCCGCATCAGGCGCGTGTATTGCGTCATGCGTTCCCGGATAGTTGCCAGGTTCACGGCGGGTCACTCCGCGCCGATTGCGGGCAGAAAAATTTCACTGACCAGTAACGGCTTGCCACCGACCCGGAATACGGAACGCCGTCCCCAGATGGCCCGTGGCCGCTTCGGCAGGCCCTGTACGGCATCCTCGAACAGGCTGCTGCCAGGTATGATACGGGCCAGCTGCACCGGGCTGCGCTGCATACCGGGGTCGGAAAAAAGGTATGCACCCAGCGGCCGGTTGCCCAGGCAGGCCAGGCGCCGCTGTGCACCACTCAGGGTGGCAGCAGGCACCACCGTTCGCGCAAATACCCAGGGTTTACCATCACACATCAGCTGTACCTGCCTGACCCAGGCCAGTGCGGTTACCGGCATACTCAATACCCGGGCTTCATCCAGCCGGGGGCGCTGCCACGACTCACTCATTACCGTGACTGAAAAACGGCCTGTGCAGTGCCGCTTCAGGCGATCCGTCAATGAACCCTTATCGAGCAGCCAGCGTCGCAGCACTTCCGGTACCTGCCGGCGAAGCCAGCGCCGGTGCCCACGCCAGCGCGGCGCCGTGCGGGAGGCTGTGCTGCGGGACACAATACGCATATCCATCATCCGTCAAAAAGTGTGATTATTGCACACTTGACCCGCCTGTGACGGTGCATGCCAGTGACAGGTCAGGCTGGGATACAGCTCACATTTCCGGCCCGCTGTGCTGTGACCGCTATCGCGGAATCTCTACCCCCGGGCATGCACACTGGACACCTGAAACCAGCAAGGCAGGGAATCATCATGCACGACCAGGCCCTCAATAGTCCCTATACCCGCAGGCAGCATCCTGTCGGTCTTCGTATTAAACGTATCCTTGACCGAAACCCGGCCCTGCGACTGGCTGTTCTCGGCATACTCAATGGCGCTGCCAGCCTGATGTTACTATCGCCGGCCATCACTCTGGCCAGTGCATCCTTGTCGGCTGTGTGGCTGTATCACCATATCAACGGACCGCTCGACTGGTTTTTTACCGAAGTCCTTTGTGTGCTGGCACTGGTCTCCGGCTGGGCTGCTGTGCAGCAGTACCTGACACGTCCCCGTGCCCCCGAAGGTATCCGCCTTGAAGAGCAGGACTGTCCGGAACTGTTTGCCATGCTGGAACGCCGCACAGCACATTTCAATGTTTCTGCGCTGGACCAGGTTATCCTGACTGATGCGGCAGGTCTGTCCATCCGCCGGCTGCCGCACAGTGTTTTTCCGTTCGGCCACAAAACGATCCTGACCCTCGGCGCCCCGCTGCTGTTCTTCCTGTCCCGCGACCTGTTCCGCCTGGCGCTGGCCGGTACCGTTGCCGCCCACGCGCGCAAACAGCGTGGCCTGCGGGGCTGGATCATTCGCCGTTGTGAAGACTGGCCACAGCTCATCGAGGCGCTGCAAAACCGTCCCGGCCTGCTGGCACGCCTGTTCCTGCCTGTACTGCAGCACCTCAATACACTGAATACGCTACTCGGCCAGGAACTGCGCGCAGAACTCCGGCAGGATGCCGGCCAGTGGGTTGCAGAACACTCGGATGAACAGCAGGCGGAACAACTCCTGGCCGTGCAGATACTGACCGGGCTGTACCTGCAACGCCAGTACTGGCCAATGATCATGAAAGCGGCCGATCGCTGCCCGTCACCAGTGGTAAAACCATTCAGCCATTTTGAACTGCTGCTTGGCAAAACACTCAACCGTGACACGGCCAATCGCTGGTTGCTGCAGGCACAAACCAGCAGCCCCGACAATAGCGAATTACGCGACTTGCTGGCCGGGCTGGGACTGGAGCGCCTGAGCTGGTCGGGTCTGCCGGAAACACCGGCTATCACCGGCCTTGTTTCAGGTCACATCCTGAAGGCGCTTGACCGTGACTGGCAAACCCGTAGCC
>JALVCM010000279.1 GCA_027010005.1 Thiohalobacter sp. | reverse complement strand
TAAGGCATTCACCATTCGCCAGCTGGACGGGTTTATTCTTGACTGGGCCGAATATGCCTTCGCTGAGACGTACAGGTGCACTCCAGGTCAGGCCGTGATCGACAGAGTCCATACACATGCCCCACCAGTTTCGTGGATTTCTGCCAACTTTGTAGAATAGTCGCAGAGGACCGGAGTCAGGTTGAAACAGGACCGGGTTCCAGCACGCATAGCGGGTTCCGTTTTGCTGGATTCCGTTGGCAATCTCGGCGGGTGTCGACCACACCTTCCCGTTGTTGATGGAAAGCATAATGCCTACGTCGGGGCGGGATTCCAGGGATCCCCCAAACCACGCAGCCACCAGCTTGCCTCCCGATACGGCGATGGTCGATGCATGGCTCATGGCATGCAGTTTCCTGCTGAAGATAAAACTGTCCGAGACAATGGCAGGGTGTGGATTCCGCTCTGGACCACCAGACAGACGAATCCGGGTTTCCGCAAGCCAGCTGAACATTCTTCGAAAAACCAGACGATTGGCAAGCATAAAATACAGGGCAGGAAGAAACCGGTAGCAGTATATCGGTAGTCATGAAGCCGGTTGAATCGACCCCTGCGGTCCAGAGTGGTTTAGCAGTACCCCGGAGCAGGAGACTAAAACTGCTTCAGGCCAGGGCGGCAGTGTATCTATTCCGGTCTGGCGGGGAACACGGGAGAATTAAAAAAACCGGTAAATTCTTCTGCGGGTACCGGCTGGCTGAAGTGGTAGCCCTGGAAAGCGGTGCATCCTCTTTCCCTGAGAAAATCCAGTTGTTCGTGTGTCTCCACGCCTTCAGCAATGACGCCCAGTCCAAGGTGACTTGTCATGGCAATGATGGTTTCGATAATGGCGGCATCATCGGGGTCGGTAACGATATCGCGCACAAAGGAACGATCGATCTTCAGCTGATCCACCGGCAGGCGTTTGAGATAACTCAGTGAAGAATAACCGGTACCGAAGTCGTCAATGGAGAACAGCACACCCTTGTCTCTCAGGGTGGACATTTTCTCGATGGCGTCCTTGACATTCTCCATGACCAGTGTCTCGGTGATTTCCAGTTCCAGGTGTTTCAGCGAGACACCTTCTTCATTGAATATTTCGGTAACCAGGTCGACAAAATTGGTCTGGCGGAATTGCCTTGGACTGACATTTACTGCAAGACGGTGTGTGGCCGGATAAAGTCTGTTCTGTTGCCAGGTGTGTATCTGTTGTGCTGCAGTGCGCAGTACCCAGGTGCCGATTTCAACGATCAGGCCGGTATCTTCTGCGACCGGAATAAACCGGTCGGGTGGTATCATGCCCTGTTCGGGATGTTGCCAGCGGATCAGGGCCTCGGCGCCAATCAGCTCACCGGATCCATTTACCTGGGGCTGGTAGTGGAGCGACAGTTCATCGTGTTTCAGTGCATGGCGCAAATCCTTTTCCAGTGCGAGTCGTGTTTCGGCAACTGCCTGCATGTCCGGCTGGTAAAAACGGGCTGTATTGCGACCGTCTTCCTTGGCGCGGTAAAGGGCGCTGTCAGCGTGTTTAAGAAGGTCATCAGCATTACCTTCGCCTTCCGGGAACAGCACAATGCCAATGCTGGGCGTAATATGGTAAAGGTGTTCATTCAGTGTGTAGGGTTCCGACAGGCACGCACGGATTTTTTCTGTGACCGCCTGGGCCTCGAAACTGGCTTTTGATGCATCCGGGCTTAACATGGGCAGCAGGACCACGAATTCATCACCACCAACACGCGCGACGGTGTCTTCCGCACGTACCAGGGTTTTCAGTCGTTCACCGACCTGGCGCAGCAATTCATCACCCACCGGGTGCCCCAGGGCATCATTGAGATTTTTGAAACGATCGAGGTCCAGGTACAGGAGTGCGCCGAGGATACCGCGACGTTTGGCCACGGCAATTTCGTGTTCTGTCCGGTCGCGCAGAAGGCGCCGGTTGGCAAGGTCGGTCAGGTCATCGTGATAGGCCAGGTGCTCGAAACGCGCTTCTGCGTTCTTGCGCTCGGTGATGTCCTGGCTGGTTGCTACATAATGCGTGATGTCACCGTTCAGGTTTTTTACCGCGGTAATAGTCAGCCATTCGGCATACAGGCTTCCATCCTTGCGCCGGTTCCATAATTCTCCCTGCCACTGACCTTCGCTGGCGATGGTAGACCACATTTTCTGGTAAAACGCCTCATCCTGGCGCCCGGACTGCAGGATACGGGGATTTTCTCCGATAATTTCGTCGGCGCTGTAACCGCTCATTGCCTCAAATGCCGGATTGGCACGCAGGATGGTTCCATTGCTATCAGTGATCAGGATGCCTGCATGGCTTTTAAATGTTGTTGCAGCAAGCCGGAGCTCTTCTTCTGCAGTTCTTTGCGTGCTCAGGTCACGTATAAAGGCGCTGAACAGCCAGCCCCTGCTCTGGTGTAGCCGGGTAATGGTCAGTTCAATCGGGAATTCCGATCCGTCCCTGCGCAGCCCACGGGTTTCCATGCGATTTCCAAGTACGTGTGCTGTTCCTGTTTCGGTCAGTCTTTGTATACCCTGCAGATGTGCCTCACGCAGTGACACAGGAATGATTGTTTCATTGAGACACTGGCCGACGATGTCATCGCGTGACCAGCCGAATATACTTTCAGCCCGGGGGTTCCACTCCAGGATCGTGCCTTGTTCATCAGCAACAATGACCGCATCCAGTGCCGATTCAATGATACGTTGCAGGCGTTGTGAGTGATCCCTTACGCTCTGCTGAAGTTTGTAGTCTTCAGTAACATCCCTGAACACCAGGACCACACCGGTTATCCCCCCAGAGCTGTCGCGGATCGGTGCTGCACTGTCAGCAACCTGGAAGTGTGCCCCGTTGCGCGCAATCAGCACGGTATGATTGGCGAGGCCTACCGTTTTCCCTTCACGCAGCACCTTGTCAGCGGGATTCTCGACTGTTTTCCCTGTTTCGGCATTCACAATTCTGAATACCTCGGCCAGGGGGTGTCCCCGGGCTTCATCAGCATCCCAGCCTGTCAGATGTACTGCGACCGGGTTCAGGCGTTTGATCCTGCCTTGCGGGTCAGTTGTGATGACGGCGTCCCCGATACTCTGCAATGTTGTATCCAGGTCCTGCTGTTTTGCGGCGATCAGCCGGCTCGCGGCACGCTGATGTAACAGGATCAGGACAAACAGGTAGATGCCCAGCAAAGCCCCTGACCATTGCAGGACAGACAGGGCCTGTTGTCCTTTGTGAAGATCCTGGTGAATCAGGGGTTCAGCCCCGGAAAGTTCTGTCATGGCAGACAGGAAAAGTGCATTGACCCGACTCAGGTGCCCGGCGAGGTGAGAGCCAGACGGCTTTTCTTCGGCAGGTATGACATGCGTTATGAGGTGGTGTTCGGCCGCGACCCACTCGTGATAGGTTGTTATAAACTGTTCGACAGATTCAGTCAGCCCTGTATTGTAGGCAGCTGCATGTCGATAGCGGTCAAGCAGCTGTTCTGCCTGTTCAGTTAAGTTGTCCAGGGAACGATAGGCAGTTTCTGAATTACCTGTCGCAATAAATTGTGTCTCGACCTTCTTGATTTCGAGCATCGGGTGGCGCATGGCATCAAGCAGGGCAATGGTTGTCCTGGCGTCCTTGCCGTGCTGGAGCCGCTGAGGAACGTGAAGAAAGTATAACGTGCAGGTAAATACGATGATGCCAGGCAAAATGGCCAGCCAGAGTTGCAGGCGACAGGAACCCCGAAAAGGAGATGCAGGGAATATTTTCCTGCGGGTTTCGATTGGAACATCCTGCCTGACCATCAGGGTCAGTGTATCAAGCAGGGTTCATTATGCAAAGATTGTGTGGGTATATTCTTGCTGGCAACAGGTCAGCTCAAAATGTCAGTCGCAGGCCTGCAAATATGTGGCGTTTGTCGGGTTCATAGAAGTTGCGGAAACTGGGACGCTTGATTGCCGGGCGGGTATGCAGGCAGCCGCCACGCAGGCTGTAGTGGTTTTCATCGAACCAGGGTTGGGAATATTCCGGGTATGGGAATGGCTTGAAGCCGTCATAAGGGTGGAAAGTATTGTCACACCATTCCCAGGCACGGCCGGTTTGCTCCAGTATTCCGCTACGGCATGCGGCTTCCCACTGGTACTCGTGTGGCAGGCGTCCGCCGGCCCAGTTGGCAAAGGCGCGGGCTTCGTGCCGGCTGATGCCGGATACGGGTTCATCCGGGGCCAGTTCGTAACTGCCACGCAGACTGACGCCGTACCAGATACCCTCGTCAGTCTGTCGCCAGTGGTCCGGTGATGAAATAGCGTGCTGCTCAAGCCAGGCCCTGCCTTCGTTTTCCCAGAGTTCCTCGCGCTGGTAGCCGTTGTCCTCGATAAAGCCCAGGAACTCGGCATTACTGACAGGTGTTTTGCTGATCCGGAACCCGCCCAGTTCGGCATGTTGCGGTGGTACTTCGTTGTCGTATGCAGTGGGTGATTCACCACCAATACGATAATGCCCCGCGGGTATCTCGATACGTTCCCCGCCGGGCATCTGTGCTGTCATGGGTGAGGGGTCCAGTCCGTTCAGTGCTGTTTCGGCAAGCGCCTTCTGGGTCAGCACCATGAGCATGGTTTCGTAGTGCTGACTGTAGTGCTGGATGAGGAAATGAACAATGTAGTCGTCCCTGAGCAGTTCATGCTCACGCCACTGTGGTGGTATATCGGAGAGAAAGTGCAGGTTGTATTCCTGCAGGTCCCGTACCCAGTTGAGCATCGGTTCCCGGGGTGGCAGCAGCTGGCCCCGTTCCGGCTTCGGTGTACGTGGCGGGATGTAGAAGTCTGCAATCGGCGCTGTGACACTGTCATCACCACGAATTTTTTCATGTAGCCACAGGCATTCGGTAAACACACAGTGGCCAAGATGCCAGCCCAGTGGGCTCAGGTCAGGGTGATACTGGGTGCGAAAAGTGGCGTCATCGGCATCCTCGGCGAGAGCCAGTACCAGCGCATGCGCCATTTCCAGTTCATTGATCAGTGCGTCCATGCTTACAGTGATAACAGTTCAGGTGGCTCTTCCGGGTCAAGGATCAGAATCTGGTGTTCCGGCACACTTTGCCAGAATGCGGATTCGGTCAGGCGTTCCGAGGCAATGAGCTGTGCGCCGGGGAACATTTCATCGTCGGTAGTGTAATACAGTGAGGGGCAGCCGTCACCGATTGCGTGGCGCACGGCATACAGGCGCTCACCATCACTGACGACAAGGTTGAGCAGGCAACGATGATCTTCCGCCCAGACGGCAATATTATCCATCAATTCAGCCAGCGCGGTTTCCACAGGAAGGTCAGGGTTGTCATTGAGCAGCTGTCTCAATGCGGCAAACAGGTATTCGGACTCGGTGTTGCCGCGTATTGTGGCAAGTTGTTCCGGCGCCAGCTGCCGGATCATGTTCTTTTGTACCGAACCGTGGAAGTCATCGATGAGTCCGTTGTGGTCAAACAGGAACTCACTGTCGATGAACGGCTGTGTGTTGACGTGATTGACCGGGTTGCCGGCTGTTGCACTGCGGACACTTGCAAGCCACAGCGGGCTGATGAGGGTCCTCGCGAGGTGCGGCAGATTCGGGTCTGACCAGATGGGTGCCGGGTTGATATAGGCGGCCGGCCGGTCTTCGCTATCGTACCAGGCAAAACCAAACCCGTCGGCATTCAGTCTGGCGTATTTGAGTTCCTGTGGTGCCCAGCCCTGGACTTCCAGGCTGTGTGGCGGATCGAGCAGAAAATGACTCAGCGCGACAGGCTCTCCCAGGTAGGCGGCGATCCGGCACATCGGGTGACTAGGCTCTCTGTTTCGCTGAATTGCCGTCGATGGTAGCCTATACGGCCTGTTTATCCAATATGGTGGTGTAAATGGAAGACAACATTGCGTCACGACTGACCAGTCACAGAGTGCCGGCCGTTGTGCCAGTCCAGGATATTCTGGAAGATGCCAGTGCGGGGTTGATCGATGCGCCGCGTTCCATGCCACCCAAGTACTTCTATGACGAGCGTGGTTCGCAACTGTTCGATGCGATTTGCGAAACCCGTGAATACTACCCGACCCGTACCGAGGAGGCGCTGCTGCGGACCTGTGCGCGGGAGGTCATTGAGCAATTGCGGCCGGACCATATTGTCGAGTTCGGCAGTGGTACCGCGCGCAAGACGCGGCACCTGTTCGATGCCTGTGACCGGGTCGGGGAGACGGCGGCTTACTGGCCCTTTGATGTGTGCGAGGAAATGCTACGGGACAGCGGACAGCAACTGGTGCAGGAGTATGACTGGCTGCGGGTCAACGCGCTGGTTGGTGACTATCACGGGGGGCTGGCCGGGTTGCCACCACGCGAAGGCCGTTGCCTGTACCTGTTCCTTGGTGGAACAATCGGTAACTTCACCGAGCAGGAAGCGGCGACATTTCTTGCCGAGGTGCGCGCCATTATGCGTCCCGGCGACGGTTTGCTACTCGGCGCTGATCGTGTCAAGGACCCCGGTGTGCTGCATGCCGCCTATAATGATGAGTCAGGTGTTACCGCACAGTTTAACCTGAACCTGCTGCAGGTATTGAACCGCGAACTGGATGCGGACTTCTGCGACACCAACTTCGAACACCGCGCTCTGTTTAATGCCCGGGCCAGCCAGATAGAGATGTACCTGGTATCGCGCTGCCGACAGTCTGTACACCTTGGGTCACTGGGACATACCCTGGAACTGGAAGCCGGTGAGCGGATTCTTACCGAGATCAGCCGCAAGTTCACGCCCGCCCGCCTGGAATCCTTGCTGAACGGTGCGGGGCTGGCTGTTCAGCAACATTTTGAACCGGATAATGGCTGGTTTTCACTGGTGCTTGCCAGCCCCGGGGAAGCGTCTGTCACATCATCGTAATATTTCTGTGCTTTGCTGTGATGCTGTCGTGATCCGGTAACAGAGAAAATGAAACGTATTCTGGTCGTAGAAGACGAGTCGGCAATCCGCGAAATGCTGGGTTATTCCCTGACAAAAGCCGGTTTTCGTGTGGAAGAGGTTGCCGATGCCGAGCAGGCATTGCTGGCGATCGCTGCCAATCCTCCCGATCTTGTCTTGCTGGACTGGATGCTGCCGGGTATGAGCGGTGTTGATCTTGCCAGGCGGCTGCGTCGTGAAGAGCTAACCACATCACTGCCGGTCATTATGATAACAGCCCGCAGTGACGAGAATGACCGGGTACGCGGGCTGGAAACCGGGGCTGACGACTATGTCACCAAGCCCTTTTCGCCCAGAGAGCTGATTGCCCGGATACAGGCTGTGTTACGACGAACCAGCCCCGAATCGGAGCAGGAAGTGATCCGGATTGGTGGGCTCACACTGAACCCGGTCGAGCACCGGGTCCTGGTCGATGAAAAGGAAATTGAGCTGGCGCCGACAGAGTTTCGTTTGCTGTCCTTTTTTATGCGTCATCCTGACCGTGTATACAGCCGCGAACAATTGCTCGACCGTGTCTGGGGGCGTGGTATCTATGTTGAAGAGCGCACCGTGGATGTCCACATCAGACGTCTGCGCAAGGCGTTGTCAGCCTGTGGCTGTGATCGCTTCATACAAACCGTGCGAGGCGCCGGATATCGTTTTTCAGACAAGGCAAAAGTGTGACACGAGCCTGGCAGAATGAGCTGTGGCGGCTGGCTGTACTGGTACTGGCGGGGGTGCTTGCCGGAGCACTGACGGGACAGGCCATGGTGGGTCTGTTACTTGTGCTCATTGTTTACCTTGGCTGGCACCTTTATAACCTCAACCGACTGGTTCGCTGGTTGCGCGAGAGCAAGTCATTCAAGCCACCCGAGGCCAGCGGTATCTGGGACGAAGCGTTCGAGCATATCTACCGGTTACAGCAGCGGAACCAGAAGCGCAAGCGCAACCTGAGCGGTATGCTGAAACGGCTGCATAAAATGACCAGTGCGTTACCGGATGCCACTGTTGAACTCAGGCCTGACAGCGAGGAGATCGAGTGGTGGAATACGGCAGCTGCCCGTTACCTGGGTTTTGAGTTCCCGCGCGACAGTGGTCAGCGTATCAGCAACCTGATTCGGCATCCTGCCTTCCTGGAGTATCTCCACAGTGGTGATTATTCGCAGGGTGTCGAAATGCCTTCTCCGGTCAACGAGGGCCAGACACTGCGGATTCGCCTTGTCCCTTATGCCGGAAAACGTCGCCTGCTTGTCGCACGCGATATGACGCATATTCAGAAGCTGGAACGCATGCGCCAGGATTTTGTAGCCAATGTGTCACATGAATTACGCACCCCGCTCACAGTGATTTCCGGCTACCTGGAAGCATTGATTGATGAGGACCCTGATGAGCGTTGTCTTGCTCCCCTGCAAAGCATGCAGGAGCAGACCCGGCGAATGAGCCGGCTGGTCGAAGACCTGATGCTGCTGGCACGGCTGGAGAGTGATGAGCCCGGTCATGCGACCCGGGTTGTCAATATCCCCGAGCTGGTAGCGCAGGTTGTCAGCCAGGCGAAGACGTTCAGTGGCAGGGAAGGGCACCGGTTTGAAGTCGATATCGAGGACAACCTGTGCCTGGTTGGCGTGGAGAGTGAGCTGTACAGCGCATTCTCCAACCTGGTACTCAATGCCGTGCATTACACACCGGCGGGAGGCAGTATTCGCGTGAACTGGGCACGTGAAGGTGAGTACGCACTGTTTTCGGTGACCGATACCGGGCCGGGTATTGAGGCGCAGCATATTCCCCGTCTGACAGAACGCTTTTACCGTGTCGACGCCGGAAGATCGCGTGCGCGTGGTGGTACCGGCCTGGGACTCGCCATTGTGAAACATGTATTGTTACGGCACCAGGGGCGCCTTGAAATCGACAGTGAACCGGGACGTGGCAGTCGTTTCAGTTGCCGGTTCCCTGAATCACAATTACGCAGCTGCAAATCCGCAAAAAACCTGCAACTGTAATACGCCTGTCATATTGCAGGGCTAGCATCTCCACACAGTGACAAACCCGATTCAACATAATTGTTCCTGATCAAGGAGAACACGAATGGCTTTACGTAAACACACACTGGTTGCCGGCGTACTGTCGGCAGTGCTGGGTTTCAGCAGTTCGCTGATGGCAGATGCCAAAGTAGATCCGAATATACCTGACTACCAGCGCGTCAGCGGCGTATCCGGCAACCTGTCCAGTGTCGGTTCCGATACCCTGGCCAACCTGATGACGCTGTGGGCCGAGCAGTTCAAGCGTGAATACCCCAACGTCAATATCCAGATTCAGGCGGCAGGTTCTTCCACGGCGCCACCGGCACTGACCGAAGGTACATCCAACCTGGGTCCGATGAGTCGCAAGATGAAGGACAAGGAACTGGAAGCCTTTGAACGCCGTTACGGTTACAAGCCAACCCCGATTCGCGTTGCCATCGATGCGCTTGCCGTGTTTGTACACAAGGATAACCCGGTCAAGGGTATGACGATTCCGCAGGTTGACGCGGTATTTTCATCCACCCGCAAGTGTGGCTACCCGGAAGATATCACGCGCTGGGGCCAGCTGGGTCTGGAAGGCGCCTGGAAAAACCGCACTATCCAGCTGTACGGCCGCAATTCGGTTTCCGGTACCTACGGTTACTTCAAGAAGAAGGCGTTGTGCAAGGGTGACTACCGGAACAACGTCAACGAGCAGCCGGGTTCCGCATCGGTTGTACAGTCGGTATCTGCTTCGCTCAACGGCATAGGATATTCCGGTATTGGTTATAAAACCTCGGGCGTACGCACTGTGCCGCTGACGAAAAAGGCCGGCCAGCCGTTTGTTGAAGCGACACCGGAAAATGCCATTACCGGCAAGTACCCGCTGTCACGTTTCCTGTATGTCTATGTGAACAAACATCCCAACAGGCCGCTGCCGCCGCTGGAGCGCGAGTTCCTGAAGATGGTGTTGTCCAAAGCGGGGCAGAATGTCGTGGTCAAGGACGGTTACATCCCCATGCCGAAGTCGGTTGTCGACAAGGAGCTGCTCAAGTTGCAGTAAGCAGGCAGTCGATCAAAAAGCCCTCACCGGCAAGGTGGGGGCTTTTTTTTGTAGT
>JALVCM010000278.1 GCA_027010005.1 Thiohalobacter sp. | reverse complement strand
GGACAACAAAACGCCCTTGTAAACATTCGTACCGCACTACGATACCCCTGCAAAATACCTGACAATAAGGCAGGCCCGGAATTTTCTGCTATACCTTCAGGTAACCGCGCAATATCTCTGCACGGTACTGAAAGACATAACAGGCAGCAGAACGGGAGTGAAGATATGAATCTTGAGATCAACAACAAGACTATCGAATGTAACGAGCAGGGCTTTCTGTGCAATCTGGATGAATGGGACGAGGAAGTCAGTAACGAACTGGCGAAACGCGACGGGGTTGAACTGTATGTCGACCACTGGGAGCTGATCTGGTATTTCCGTGACTACTACAAGGAGAACCTGAGCAACCCCACCATGCATACGGTGATTCGCACACTGGGGCACAAGGGTGACAAATTCCACGACCAGAAAGAATACGAGAAACACATCTACAAGCTGTTCCCCAAAGACCCGGTCCACGAGGTCTGTAAACTGGCCGGGCTGCCGATGCCGCCACCGGATACCTGATCTGAACCACCGCACAACACAGCGCTGTGTACACATCGGTGTACACAGCGTCTCACAACCCGCTATCAGCCTGACTGGCAAACAGGCTCTGCCTGTTCGCGCAAACACTGCGCAGCCTGTACCATGTTTTTCAGTGCGGCTTCCACTTCCAGCCATCCACGGGTCTTCAAACCACAGTCCGGGTTCACCCACAGGCGTTCGGCCGGGATGCGTTGTGCAGCCTTCTCCATCAACGCAACCATTTCATCCACCGTCGGCACATTCGGTGAATGAATGTCATACACGCCCGGTCCGATTTCGTTCGGGTACTCGAAGTCTTCAAAGACATCCAGCAATTCCATATCGGAGCGCGAGGTTTCAATGGTAATGACATCGGCATCCATGTCTGCAATGGCCCGGATAATGTCATTGAATTCCGAGTAGCACATGTGTGTATGGATCTGTGTGTCGTCAGCCACACCACTGGCGCTGAGCCGGAACGCACGCACCGCCCAGTCCAGGTAGCCGTCCCACTCCGCCTTGCGCAATGGCAGCCCCTCACGCAACGCCGCCTCATCGATCTGTATCACGCGGATACCGGACTGTTCAAGGTCGAGCACTTCATCTCGCAATGCCAGTGCAATCTGCGCACAGGTTTCGGCGCGTGGCTGGTCGTCACGCACGAACGACCAGTTCAGGATAGTGACAGGGCCGGTAAGCATGCCCTTCATCGGCTTGCCAGTGAGGGACTGCGCATATTTGATCCAGTCGACTGTCATCGGTGCCGGCCGTTCTACATCACCATAGATAATCGGCGGTTTGACACAGCGTGAGCCATAGGACTGTACCCAGCCATTCCCGGTAAAGGAAAAACCGTTCAGCAATTCACCAAAGTATTCCACCATGTCATTGCGTTCCGGTTCCCCGTGCACCAGTACATCGAGGCCCAGTATTTCCTGGCGACGTACCACATCGGCAATTTCCGCCTGCATTCGGGCCTGATATGCCCGCTCATCCAGTTTTCCCTCCCGGTAATCACGGCGTGCGGCACGTATCGCGAGCGTTTGCGGGAAAGAGCCGATCGTGGTTGTCGGAAACAGCGGAAGTTGCAGCCAGGCGTGTTGCAGTGGCGCACGTTCAGCATAAGGCCTGTTGCGACGGGCATCCTGTTCAGTGACGGCTGCGAGGCGTGCCTTGACTGCCGGGCGATGGATATCGGCAGAATGACAACGTGACTCGACCGCTTCGTGTGACCGCAGCAACTCTGCAGCGACACTGTCTCGCCCCATGTTGAGCGCCTGGCCAAGTATTGAAATCTCGCCAAGCTTCTGGGTCGCAAACGCCAGCCAGCGACGCAATGCATCCGGCAACGTGGATTCCGTTTCGACGTCGACCGGCACATGCAGCAAGGAGCAGGAAGGCGATACCCACAAACGCTCACCCAGTCGCTCATGCACGGGTTCAAGTGTGGCCAGGACACGGTCCAGGTCAGTGCGCCAGATATTCCGGCCATCCACAATACCCACCGACAACACCTTGTAGGCCGGCAGCTGATCCAGAACCCTGTCGAGTTCATCCACCGCACGCACGGCATCGACGTGCAAACCGTCTACCGGCAAGCGGCAGGCCAGCGCCAGGTTTTCGCCCAGCGGGCCAAAATAGCTGGCAAGCAGACGTTTCACCCCGCTCGACTGCCAACGGCTGTACACGGATTCAAATGCCGCCTTCCAGTCCTGCGGAAGATCCAGTACCAGTACCGGCTCATCGATCTGCACCCAGTCCACACCCAGGGCTTTCAGACGTTCAAGAATTTTGCCATATACCGGTAGCAACGCGTCCAGCAATTCCAGTTTGTCAAACTCACTCCCCTTGCACTTGCCCAGCCACAGGTAACTCAGAGGGCCGAGAATGACCGGTTTGACCGTGTGTCCCAGCGTCTGTGCCTCGGCTACCTGGTCGAACAACTGTGAGGATGACAGGGAAAAGATTTGACCGGCATGGAACTCCGGCACCAGGTAATGATAATTGGTATCGAACCACTTGGTCATTTCACAGGCCGCAGCAGCTTTACCGGACGGTGCGTGGCCACGCGCCATGCGGAACAGGGTATCCAGATCAACCTCACCACCAGGGTGTTCAAAACGTGGCGGAACGGCACCCAGCAGGCAGGACATATCCAGCACCTGATCGTACCAGCTGAAATCTCCGACTGGAATCAGATCCAGTCCGGCCTGAGCCT
>JALVCM010000277.1 GCA_027010005.1 Thiohalobacter sp. | reverse complement strand
GCAGCGGCTGTGTACGGATAACGAATCCATGGCGCGCTGTATCGACCGGTCCTGGATGATCTCCACCGATAACGCACACGGCATTCACCCGAACTATGCGGACAAACATGACAGTAACCATGGCCCGCTGCTGAACCACGGCCCGGTTATAAAAACCAATGCCAGCCAGCGATATGCCACCAACAGTGAAACCGCGGCCATGTTTCGCCTGCTCTGCCAGCGGGTGGATGTACCGGTCCAGTCTTTTGTGGTCCGCAGCGATATGGCCTGCGGCAGCACCATCGGCCCGATCACGGCCAGCAATATCGGCGTCCGCACCCTGGATGTGGGTGTCCCGACATTTGCCATGCACTCTATTCGCGAACTGGCCGGCAGCCAGGACACAACGTACCTGTACAGGGCACTGAAGGAGTTTTTTAGCGACTGCAATCCATCCTGAAATAATTTAGACAGACCCTGACCAAACCGTCATGCCGGCATTCGCCGGAATGACGCAACCGGAAAGCCCGGAGACAGTGATGTCAAGACAGAAACGCGTACTGGTTGTTGATGACTCAAAATCCGCCCGGCTGGTATTACGCCGCATGCTGGAAAAGCATGACCTGATCGTTGATACCGTTGAATCCGCAACAGAGGCACTGGAGTATCTGATCGTCAACCGCCCGGATGCCATCTTCATGGATCACATGATGCCTGGCATGGACGGTTTCGAGGCGGTACGCGCCATCAAGGGGAACCCGCAGACAGCCACCATACCGGTGATGATGTACACCTCGAAAGCCGGCGACCTGTACCTCGGCCAGGCACGCGCGCTGGGTGCCGTGGGTGTGTTGCCAAAAACCGTGGCACCGGCCGAACTGTATGAGTCGTTAAAACGCATCGGCCTGGTCAGTGAGCGACGCAGTATTGAAGAGAGTGGCAGCGCGGACGAGGAATATGCCTCCGAGCGTCTGGAGGATCTGCGCTCACAAGATTTCCTGGACATTCCGGTTGTAACCGCCGCAACGGGTGACACGCGAACAGACGAAGATGCCCCGGTCGAAATACAGCTGCGCCGCATGCTCGATGAACAACGTGTGGAAATCCGCAAGGACCTGCTGCTGGGTCTCGACACCATTGCACGACAGAGTCGAGAAAAGATTGACCACCTGCTGGATGAAAAAATCGAAGCCCTGCGGCAGGAAATACCACCCCCGGTCCGGCCATCCATATTCCCGACCGTACTGCTGATTGTCCTGTTATTTATCTCGCTGGCCTGGAATTTTTCTTCCCGCCGGCCCGGCCCTGATGCCGCACTGTCCCGCACGGCCGACCCTGCAGCAGCCAGTACGGTAGCCGATACCACCACAGAGCATGAAGACACAGGAAATCCGGAACCGCGAAATGACGCCACGGGTCCAGCCAATGCGTTATGGCAAAGTGTGGCCTGGGCATTGAACCAGGATATGAATTATGCCTGGGATGAAATCGCACTCGATGGAACACGCATGCAGACCATCACCCGGTTACTTTATCAACTCGCCAACAACAATTTTTCCGGCAAGCTGGTACTGGAAACCCACGTAGGAGAATTCTGCCTGCAGGGTGACCCGGAACAGGGTTTCGAGCCTGCCGCTGGTGGAGCGCCACTGGACAAGTGCAGCGCCATTATGAACCCGGTGCAACCGACCCGTTCACCGTCGACACACCAGTCACTGGCATTCGCAAACATGATCGCCAGTTCACCCTGGCTGCAGGATGGTGCGATTGAAGTCGAGATAACCGCCGCCCCGCGCAGTGAACCACTGGTTCCCTACCCGCCACGGGAGCCGACCACAACAGCGGCCGAATGGAACCGTGCAGCGGCGGCCAACAACCGTGTTCTGGTCCGGCTGGTACCTCAATAGCTGCACAAAAGCTCTGGCATTCGTCATTCCGGCGTATGCCGGAATCCAGAAGCTTGTTCCACTCACACTGGATTCCGGGTCTCCGCTGCGCTACGCCCGGAATGACGGGCAAGAACTCAGCCAGCCTGATTTACGCCTTTTTATAAATCTCCGCACCACCCTTCACGAACTCGACCGATTTTTCCTGCATACCCTGTTCAAGGGCTTCGTCAGTCGACATGCCGTGCTCGCGCGCATATTCACGGACATCCTGGGTAATCTTCATGGAGCAGAAGTGTGGTCCGCACATGGAACAGAAGTGCGCCACCTTGGCGGAATCCTTTGGCAGGGTTTCATCGTGGTATTCACGCGCACGCTCCGGGTCGAGCGCAAGATTGAACTGGTCTTCCCAGCGGAACTCGAAGCGTGCCTTGGACATGGCATTGTCGCGCACCTGCGCACCGGGGTGCCCCTTGGCCAGGTCGGCGGCATGCGCGGCAATCTTGTAGGTGATAATACCTTCGCGCACATCCTCCTTGTTGGGCAGCCCGAGGTGCTCCTTGGGTGTGACGTAACACAGCATTGCGGTACCGTACCAGCCGATCTGCGCGGCACCGATAGCCGAGGTAATGTGGTCGTAGGCCGGTGCAATGTCTGTCGTCAGCGGGCCCAGCGTGTAGAACGGGGCCTCGTAACAATCGCGCAATTCCTTGTCCATGTTCTCCTTGATGAGCTGCATGGGAACATGGCCCGGGCCTTCGATCATGACCTGTACATCGTGCTCCCAGGCAATTTTGGTCAGCTCACCCAGCGTTTCCAGTTCGCCGAACTGGGCGGCATCGTTGGCATCGGCCAGTGAA
>JALVCM010000276.1 GCA_027010005.1 Thiohalobacter sp. | reverse complement strand
TGTGTTAACGGCCGCCAAGCGCGATCTGAAAAAGGGCGAGGTGCTGGATGCGATTGGTGAATTCACCTGTTATGGCGTGGCAGATAACTCGGAAATCTGTGCGGCGGAAAACCTGCTTCCCATGGGGCTTGCCGAAGGTTGCCGCCTGCTCAGGGATGTGCCGAAAGATACGGTCATCCGTTATGCCGATGTTGAACTTCCGCAAGCCCGTTTCAGTGACACCCTCAGGGCGGAACAAAACGCACTGTTTTCCGGGATGGAGACCCCACGGGATCGTCGCGCCTGAGACGGGCATGATATGGAACCGGCCACCCCGCAAGTTTCGGTACTGATACCGGTGTTCAATGATGAGCAGCGCCTCGCGACCTGTCTGGAGGCGCTGGAGCAACAGACCTGCCCGGATGATTTCTATGAAGTGATTGTTATCGATAATGCCTCGACAGTGGATATACAGTCGGTGGTAAAGCGGTTTCCCCGGGCGCGTTACTGTTACGAAGGCCGGCAGGGTTCATACGCGGCGCGCAACAAGGGGCTCGAAATTGCAACCGGAGAGATTCTGGCGTTCACCGATTCGGACTGTATTCCTGCCAATGACTGGCTGGAGCGGGGTGTGGCCGCCCTGCAGGACAACCCGGACTGTGGACTGGTTGGCGGGGCAATCAGGGTGTTCTACAAAAATCCTGCGCGCCCCACCGCGGTGGAACTGTACGAGAGCCTGAGGGCTTTCCCGCAGCAACGTTATATCGAGCAGGACCGTTTTGGCGCAACGGCCAACGTGTTTACCCACCGCAGGATATTTGATGCCGTGGGGGATTTTAATGCGGAACTGAAATCCGGTGGTGACGCAGAATGGGGCAAGCGAGTCGCCGCGGCCGGTTACCCGTTGTGTTACGCGGATGATGTCGTGGTGATGCATCCAGCGCGCTCGACATTCGCGGAATATTACACAAAGACGCTTCGGGTCATGAGTGGCCTGCCCGCTTTCCGCCGTAAAGATATACCGCGCCGGGTGGTAGTGGGGCAGTTGTTGAAGGGACTCATTCCCCCGTTGTCGGGCATTAAGCGGATCATGGCCGAGGCACGGGAGAATACAGGCCTTGAAAAACTGAAACTGACGAGTGTCGTACTGTTTCTCCATTATCTCTGGATTTTCGAGAGCGCCAGGTTGCAGTTCAGGCGTTAGCGGGGCGTATCTGCCGGTACGGGGCCGCAGCAAAATATAATGGAATACTGATATAGTCAGGGTTATGATTTTTGTCTGCATGCCGCTATTACGGCAAGCGAAAATTCAGCCGGCGTAGCCGGAACAGGACGCCTGAACAGGTTCGGGCAGAAAATGATCGAGGAGCAGCTCTGTGAAAGCGGTTATTCTTGCTGGTGGTTTTGGAACGCGAATCAGCGAAGAAAGCAGCATTAAACCCAAGCCGATGGTGGAGATCGGGGGTAAACCGATTCTCTGGCACATCATGAAGGGTTACTCCAGTCACGGGATTAACGACTTTGTCATCTGCTGTGGCTACAAGTCACACGTTGTGAAAGAGTACTTTGCCAACTACCACCTGCATTGCTCGGACATCACGTTTGACCTGAAGAACCACTCGATAGAGATGCATACCAACCGTGTTGAGCCCTGGAAAGTCACCCTGGTGGAAACAGGCGGCAATACCATGACCGGTGGCAGGCTGAAGCGGGTCAGGGATTATATTGGTGACGAGACATTCTGTTTCACCTATGGTGACGGTGTATCGAATGTAAACATCACCGAGCTTGTGAAATTTCACAAGGCGCAGGGGACGCTGGCAACACTGACCGCGGTACAGCCGCCTGGTCGTTTTGGTGCATTCAAACTCGAACACGACGAGACCCGTGTTGCATCATTCAAGGAAAAGCCGGACGGGGATGGCGCCTGGGTGAACAGTGGTTTTTTTGTACTCGAGCCGGGTGTCATCGACTATATAGAAGGTGATGCCACGGTCTGGGAGAAAGACCCGATGGAAAATCTGGCGGTCAATAATGAACTGTCGGCCTATCGCCACCAGGATTTCTGGCAACCCATGGATACACTGAGGGACAAACATGTACTCGAAGATCTGTGGCAGAGCGGTAATGCACCCTGGAAGGTATGGTAATGGCTAAAGATACAGCGGAAGCCGGTTCCTCCGGTGATGAAATTGTCTCGCTGGTCACACCTCCCGGTGGCTGGGTACCTATCGACTTCAAGGAACTGAAGGCGTACCGGGATCTTTTCTATTTTCTGGTCTGGCGCGATATCAAGGTACTGTATGCACAGACGGTGATGGGCTTTGCCTGGGCGGTGCTCAATCCACTGATACAGATTATTATCTTCAGTATTATCTTCGGAAAGGTGGCAAAACTTTCCACCGACGGGATTCCCTACGTGTTGTTTTCCACGGTGGCGATTATTCCCTGGACCTACATGTCCGAGGCCATGAATGCCTCCAGCCAGAGCCTGGTCGGTGGCCAGGCCATGCTCGGAAAGGTCTATTTCCCGCGTATCATCTTTCCGCTGACCCCGATTCTGGCCAAGCTGGTAGACTTTTCGATCTCACTGCTACTGCTGGTCGGTGTGATGATGTATTACCAGGTCCCGCCAACCTGGAATCTTTTGTACCTGCCGTTCCTGGTGCTGTTGATGATGTCGATCCCCGCCGGGCTGGGCATGTGGTTGTCTGCACTGGCCATCCGTTTCAGGGATGTAAAGTTCGCCATGCCGTTCATGATCC
>JALVCM010000275.1 GCA_027010005.1 Thiohalobacter sp. | reverse complement strand
TCTTCAGCCCGGTCAACTGGGCCGGGTCGGCCGGTTCGAGGGTCTTCGCCACGTCTCCGCCTGCATTCTGGGTAGCCTTGAGACGTTCGTTTTCACTCTCCAGCACCAGCAAACATTTTTCAAGTTCCGCACTCTGTTTTTCAAACTCTTCGAGCTGTTTCAGGACATCACCCATACCTTCAACTTCCGCATGACCTTCCAGCTGCGTACGCAAGGCACTCATGGCATCCTGCTGGTTGTTGATAACGTCTTTAAGGTGCCTGATCTCTTCCTCGGAGGTATCAATGATCTTGCGACCGGCTTCTTCTTCGGCAGCATCATCCGGTGCCTCCTCAAGCTCGACAACCGTAGAAGCCTCTGCTTGCGCCTCGACAGTTTCAGCTTCCGGGCGCATGATTTCCACCAGTTCACACAGACCCGCAGCAATTCGATCCTGGAAAGCCACCGGGTTGGCTTCCAGGGCATGTGCCTCAAGCTCGATCTCAAGAAAACGTTTGCGAAATTTCAGTAATTCGGCCGCTTTCTTCTCGGACTCGTCCTGCGATGCAGCGGCCTGTTCTACGAGTGCTTCGTTACGAATAATTTCGTCACGCAGGTACTGGTCAAAACCGACAGGCTCGGGGACATCTTCCTGTTGTCTCAGTTTCTTTTCCAGCACGCGAACCTTGTGTGACAGGCGATTGCCACGCAGCAGGAAAACTGTACCGGCGGCCAGCGCCAGCATGGCCAGCTCCAGCACGCCGAGGAAGGCAAGGATACTGACCTGCAGATCATCCATCGTTACTTGCGGTCCTCTTCCTCATCGGCTTCATCATCTTCTGCGTCATCTTCTGCGCCCTTCTTGCGGCGTTTCAGGAACCACCAGACACCGAAGCCGATGACTCCCAGCAGAATGTTGATACCGGCAAAGATACCGATCGCCATGCCAAGGCCCATTTTTTCCTTTTCAGGTTGCTCAGCTTCTTCCCCATCTTTGTCAACCACTTCCTCTTCATTCGCGGCAGCTTCGGGGGCTTCAACCGCTTCAACGTCCTCTACAACAGGTTCAGGTTCAGCAACAGGCTCACGCTTCGTTACAGGCTCCGGTTCCGGTGTGTCGACCACAGCTGGCGGAGCAAGATCGGGGGGCAATGCCTGCACCTCGAAATGCACCGTCTTTTGCCGGCTGAAGGTTTCACTTTCTGCAATCAGGTTGATCTGGTAGGAGCCGGGATTCTCATATGCCAGTATGGTCGAATACCTGCCATCGGCAGCTTTTTTGTCACCATCCCGGCCCTGGTCCATTAATTCAAAGCGCGCCGTTTCACCACTTGGCACCTGGATTTCCATATAAAAATTTGTATGGGTCAGTACCGCTTCCTTATCCAGCAGTTTGCCATCCTGCTCCAGCCAGGTTTCCAGTACCATGTCTTCATTGACCTTGAGACTCGGTGTTTGCGGACTGTGGTTGAGACTCATGTTGGTCACAATATAGGCGTGATTCTTCCCGCCGGTATACAGCAGTTTCCAGGTACCCGGCTGTGGATTCTTCAGCGTGATCATGTCGAAATGATGCGACAGGAACCACTTCAGCTTGTCACTGGCATCATCTGAGCCCAGCTTTTTACCCTCCGGTGTCTGCAGGTAGATGCGTACATCTTCACGCTCCTTGGAGGCAATGATGGTCACTTCCTCGATGGAAGCATCGACCTTGAACTCGCCTCCCTCGATGGGAAGCATATCGGGGTCCTTGGCACTTTCGAATATCGCACTGAACACCTCGTGCAGATCCTGATCGTTACGCGCCAGCTTGAACAGACCACCGGTTTCGGTCGCCACATCACGTAGCAGATCCACATCAGATGCCTCGGTAAACGCAATGGTGTACACCTTGACGCCACGTTCCTTTGCCTTCGTAACCAGCTCTTCCTGCAATTTCTGTGTCAGTGCCCAGTCTTCATCCGTGTCACCCACATCCATCTTGCCGTCTGACATCAATACCAGCATCGGTTCCTGGCCCGGCTTGCCCTCCTTCTCCAGCATCGCCAGGCCTTTTGCCAATGCGGCGTGCAAATTCGTGTAGACACCCTTCGAAGAGACCCGATCGGCCGAGGACAGAATGCGTGCATTGGTTTTGGAACCGGGTGCAGTCAGGTGCAACACCGGGTAACCGTTGTCGCTGAAACTGATCAGGCCGATACGGTCTCCCTCATCCAGCAGTGACATGAACATTTTTGCGGCAGGCACACGCAGCTTGTCGGGATCGTTCTTGGCCATACTGCCGGAGCTGTCGATCAGCAAAACGGCATCAACACCACTACTTTTGCCGGTTGCCGCCAGTAACGGTCCGCTGACAACCAGGCAGCACAGCAACAGCCAGCGCAGCAGCATAGACGTCAGTGTGTTGGTCAAGTCCGGGCCATGGTTGGCCAAATAAGTCCTGTTCATGCCTGTACGTCCTTATATCCTGTTGATAAGACTTGCTATTTCCAGAAAAGCACGGGATTAATCCATAACTCAGCCCCTGTAACGGCAAGGGGCAGAATTAATTGAGATTCAATCGCTTAATAGATGATTCCAGAACAGGTCGAGGAAGTATCCAGCCGCTGACTAGCGGCGTTTCAGGTGGAAAACGTTTTCTGTCATGTGCGTCAGGCCACGCTCACGGAACCGTGCTTCCCGTGCCAGTACATCGTCTTCATGCAGGTGATCGATTGACCAGCCTGTACCGAACAGGTGCTGTACTTCACTGGCACTGACGGCAAACGGC
>JALVCM010000274.1 GCA_027010005.1 Thiohalobacter sp. | reverse complement strand
ATAACCTGCAGGATTCGGGTAACCGGCACGGGTGAACTCCACGCCGGCATAGTCGCCACCGGCCAGCAGTGCCGGTGACACATCACCAAACTCGTTGCGGATACTGCGGTCAACAAACTGCTCGAAATCGCGCTTCAGCACACGGTACGTCAGTTGCAGGTCCTGCATGCGATCGGCGTAGGCTTCTGTCTGGTACTGTTGCCGCATGACATTGGCCAGCCCGCTATAGGCCATGACGCCGATCGCGGCAAAGATCGACAGGGCCACCAGCAATTCCAGCAGTGTAAAACCCCGCATGCCCCGCATCAGCGTTTCTCCACAAACCCGCTCAGGCGGGCGACCGGCTCGGCATCATCATCCGCATCGGCTCGAAACACATCGATATCCAGTCGGCGCATATCCTCTTCCGGTGATTGCGTCACCTGCATCACCCAGCGCCACTCACGGCTTTTGCGGCCGGAGACATCTTCCGGGAAATCGACATCGCCTTTTTTCTGGCCGACCGATGGCCAGTCACCGGCAATCTGTACCGAAGCCAGCTGGTTACGTGCCACCCATTGCGCAAACACGCGGTCGCGAAGGTTTGCCTGGTTGCGCGTATAGCTGCCTACGGTCTGAACCACCGCCCCCATCGACAGACTCACCACCACCAGCGCAACCAGTATTTCCAGCAGGGTAAAGCCGCGTACGCGCTTCATTCTTCCAGCTCCAGGTGCCCCAGCAAAGTCCCCTTGACGACAAAACGCCGCTCCGTCCCCGGCGAGAACAGTGTCACGACAAAAGGTGTCATCTCACCACTCGACAGCAGGTAGACCTGCGGCAGGTCAGATTCCTCGCTGACCAGCGACGGGGGCGGGTTGTCTTCCAGTTCGAGGCGTAACTCAATGTTATCGGGCAGTTTGCGCGGGCGCAGTGGCTGGTTATCGTTCACCAGCACCCAGCGGCCATTCTGCAACAGCATGAACGCATAACCGTCATCGGTGAACCGGACCGCCAGCTGCTCACTGCGCATCACGGCCTCATCGCTGGCCAGATCGAGCAATGCAATCAGGCGGGTGGCCTCGCGCTGCATGAGTTCGGCATGTGAATCGCCACGCAGCGACATGGCCGATACCGTCAGCATAATGCCGATGATCACCACCACCACCATGACTTCCAGCAGCGTAAAACCCCCTGCCCTGCGCAGGCTACCAAACGCAAACAGCCTGCCGGAGGCAGGCTGACGGACAGCGTGACAGGAAGACGCAATCACGGAAAATCAGTTCAGATTCCAGTTCCCGATGTCATCATCGCTGGGTTTGCGATCCGGCCCCATGGAATACACATCGAACGGACCATGAACACCCGGTGAAAGGTACTGGTAGGGCTGCTGCCACGGATCGAGCGGTATGCGATCCATGTATCCGTCACCCCAGTTGGCCGGTTCCGGCGGGATATCCGGTTTGGTGACCAGGGCTTCCAGCCCCTGTTCGGTGGTGGGGTAATCGTAGTTCTGCAGCTTGTACATATTCAGGGCACCTTCGATGGCGCGGATATTGGACTTGGCTGCGGTAATACGCGCTTCCTCCGGCCGGCTCATCAATTTTGGCACCAGTACACCGGCAAGGATGCCGAGTATGACCACGACCACCATGACCTCGATCAGAGTGAAGCCTCCAACGCGTTGTTTATTATAATAAATACTCATAATTTACTCTTCGGTAGTGAAACATCGTCCGCTGACAACCCGACGTCAGGCGCAATGGCCCGCCGACGGTTTCCCGGAATGCCGGTATTGTACCGCCAGCAGCACCCGGTTCGCTATTAGACGGAGTTACAACAGAAAAAATCCCGGCGGGCATCACAGTACCTGAAACCTGGACCTGTCCAGAGAACCATCTGATTAATTCGTCATACCGGTTAATTCGTCATACCGGCGTATGCCGGTATCCACCACCTCATTGCAACCACTGGATTCCGGCATACGCCGGAATGACGGAAAATAAATTAATCATCAGAGGTTCTCTAGGCAAGCCGGTTATTGGCCCTCAGGGTATACAAATGACGCTCCGCATCTACCAGGTGTTGCCCCCAGTGCTGCCTGAAACCAATTTCCCACAGGTGTGCGACTTCATCCATACCAGCCGCATCGAGCATATTCAGGCCACGCCTGAGCTCAAAATAGATATCGGTCAGATCATCGGCGAGACTGCCCGAGCGGTGATCGATATCAGAGGCCAGTTCGCCGGGTTCATCATACTCCAGCCAGTACATATCGAGCTCGCCAAGCTTTGCGCGTAACTGGCTGAACAGGTCAAAGCGGTCGTCAAAATCCGCCAGCTGCGGCGGGAACGAGCGTCCACCGGGATCATGCAGCGCCACCACACCGGCGTGCAGCTTTGGCAGTATCTTTACCAGGGGTCTGAGCCAGTCGGAATGATCAGTACTTGATTCGATGATTCGGCAATACTGGCGTGCCGTATCAATCAATTCCATAAACTGAACACGTTCGGGGTCTATCATAGCCCCTCCCTCTCAACACAGAACAACAGCAACGGTGCACGCTGACAGCGGCAAACCGGCACCCCAGTAACAAGTGTAGACGGGATTGGAGGATTTTCCCGTCAAACCTCGACCATTTCAAAATCTTCCTTGCCGGCACCGCAATCCGGGCAGACCCAGTTCAGCGGAACATCCTCCCAGCGGGTACCTGGCTCGATCCCCTCCTCGGGCAATCCCTTTTCCTCGTCATAGATAAACCCGCAAATGACAC
>JALVCM010000273.1 GCA_027010005.1 Thiohalobacter sp. | reverse complement strand
TCTGGATGAGTCCTACAAGACCATGAAGTACCTGCTGGATGTCACGATCCATGATGACGGGACGTTCAGTTACCGGGAAGACACGCAATTGTGGATACCCGTCAACAAGGCGATTTTCCACCACACGGACCAGAATACCCTGGGCAAGGTGTCGCCAGCCTAGCCTGCAATCCGGCGCATTACCGGCACATCGACGTTGTATTGCGCTGCCAGTTCCAGTGCACGTTGCAGGCGTGCCGGGGCACTGCGACCCATGCATTTGTGTTCGGTGTCACCGTTGAAGGCATCGACCATGGCATTGATCAGGGCTTCGTGGTCGAAACTGTGGCCTGTCAGTTTTTCCTGCAGGGTAATGACCTCGCTTGCCACGGCCCGTGCCAGGTCCCGGTGCTGTGACCAGAGCTCGCCGACCGTGCCCCCGGTTTCCAGGCCGGCAATGTTGGTGGTCAGAATGTAGACATTTTTGCGTACCAGCTCGAACAACAGCTGGTCGGCATCTTCCAGCACGGTGACAGGAATATCGATACTGGCCAGTGCGCTGGCAAGTAACTCCGCGTTCGGTCCGAAAGCCGGGGAGGGGATAATGACTTTTACATCCTGCCCCTTTTTCTTTTCAAACCAGACAGAAATGACGGTGGGGTCAACGTAACCGTATTGCGCCCAGTCACCGGGCAGCAGCTCGTTCTGCAACAGTGCAATACGCTCACGCCAGGCTGCGGGGATATCTTTCAGGACCGGGTGCAGGTCTTTTTCGGCGACTGCGACCAGTACCAGTTCTGGCGTTTTTAACTCGTCAGCCAGTGCCGCACAATCCGTTTCACGGGTAACCGGGTAGACCGGGTACCCGCTGCGCAGGAACCCGCGGGCGAATACCCCGCCCATTTCGCCCAGGCCAATAATAACAATGGGATCTTTCATGAGTGCCGCCCCTGATTTTGACTGGCGGCGGATTATACCCGGCTTTCGCGTCTCGCGTAGAATGCCCTCTATGAGAATATTCCTGACTCTGCTGGTTCTGGGCGTGCTGGTTCATCCGGCAAGAGCTGCGGTGGAAGCTTTGGACGATGCGGGCCGGCTGGTACGGCTCGAACAGCCTGCCCGACGGATTGTAAGTCTTTCCCCCCACGCGACCGAGCTGCTGTTTGCAGCCGGCGCCGGTGATCGTGTGGTTGCCGTATCTGAGTACAGCGACTGGCCACCGGCCGCACGCAGGCTGCCACGTGTGGGCAGTGGTGCAGGGTTGAATGTGGAAGCCATTATTGCGCAGCGACCGGACCTGGTGGTGGCCTGGCTGAGTGGTAACGCAAAGCCGCAACTGCACCAGCTTGAAAAGTTTGGCGTGAAGATTTTCTATTCCGAGCCGCGTGACATCGACGGTATTGCAGACAACCTGCTGGCACTTGGACGTCTGGCCGGCAGCGAGGTGAAGGCACGGCAGGCAGCCAAAGCTTTTCGTGAAGGCGTAGAGGTTCTGCGTTTGCGTTACGTCGGTCGCCGGCCGGTTACGGTGTTCTATCAGATCTGGGAGCAACCGTTAATGACCGTGAATGGTCATCACCTGATCAGTCACTGGCTGCGCCTGTGCGGGGCGGAGAATATTTTTTCCGGTCTGCCTGACCTTGCCCCGACCATAGACCCGGAGGCCGTGTTGAAGGCGGACCCGGAGGTGCTGATTGCTGGTCGTCATGCCGGCAAGAGCCATCACTGGGAAGCGCGCTGGCGCAAATGGAAGACTTTGCGGGCAGTGCGGGACGGCCATCTCTACACGGTACCGGCGGATATGCTGGAACGGCAGACCCCCCGTGCGCTGCAGGCGGCCCGTGAACTGTGTGAGCATATAGATCAGGTGCGGCGCGGGGAAAAAGGGTCTAGCGGTCGTGACGCCAGAGTACGTCCGGAACCTGTGCATCAAGGTTCAGGTGACGTGCCAGTACAAACAGGTAATCCGAAAGCCGGTTGAGATACTGAAGTGCAGCGGGATTAACGGATGCATTGCCGGCCAGAGAGATCAGTCGCCGTTCGGCACGCCGGCAAACACTGCGTGCAAGGTGGCAATGTGCGGCAGCCGGGCAGCCACCGGGCAGGATAAATTCTTTCAGCATCGGCAGGTCGGCGTTCCATGCATCGAGCTGTTGTTCCAGTTGTTCAACGGCAGTTTCTGTCAAAATGCTGTGCCCGGGGATGGACAGTTCACCGCCCAGGTCAAACAGCTGGTGCTGTACTTCCGTCAGTTCCGTGTGCACTTTCCCGGGCACATCACCACTCAGCAGAACCCCGATCAGACTGTTCAGTTCATCGATGGTACCAATGGCCTCGATACGTGACGTATCCTTGGCAACCCGGGAACCATCACCCAGCCCGGTCTCGCCGTCATCACCGGTACGGGTGTAGATTTTTGACAGGCGGTGTCCCACAGGCTCAGCTGTCGAGCAGTTTGTATTGCACGGGAAGCTGGACTTCCAGAGAGCCGCTTTTCAGCCAGCGACCGGCCTGGGGAAGGTGTTCTATACGCCTGACCGCCCTGAGTGCGGACTGGTCGAGGGTGCGGTAACCCGAGGTCTGCACAATCTTCCATTCACTCAGGTTGCCGTTGCTGGCAACGCGCAGTGATAAAAGCACGCGTCCTTCCCAGCCACGCTGTTGTGCCAGCCAGGGGTACTCAAAGTACTGCACCAGCCGGTTTTTCAGGGCGGCACTGATATATTCGCTGACACGTTTTGTAGGGCTGTGCTGTGGAGTGGCTGTTTTCTGCTGCGCGACGGGCAGGCGGGTTGTCGTACCGGGTTGTGTCCCGCTGTCCTGTGCAGCCAGCCGTTGCGCGGTATTGTCCACAGGTTGAGATTCAAGTGCAGAGTGCTTTGTGATGGCCGGGCCGGTCGGCCTTGTCGCGGCAGGAGCTGCTGTGACGTGCTTTGCCTGAGTTGCCCTGGCACTGGCCGGGCTGTTTGCCGGTATCAGCAGGGTAAGTGTGTCGCGGGTTTTTTCTGTGCCCTGGTCTGCGTGCTTTGCAGGGGGCAGCAGTGCAACCTGTAATGCCCGGACTTCCCCGCCAACGGTCAGTTGCGGAAGTGAATTCGCGGCCGGCCACAGCATGACGGCGCCGTGCGCGAGCATCGATGCAGTAACAAAAGCGGCAATGCGAAGATCCATGGGCAGTGCTGTAGTGGTCGGGAAAGATCAGCCACTGTAAGCGCCAGACGGGCAGCCTGTCAAGCGGATAACCCTGTAAGTCCATGAGTTTAAAGCCTGTTTTTGTTGTGTATGGTTTGCCATTGAGCTGTCCCAATGAGTGTATTAGGCTTCACTCATCATTAAACAGCGGGTTGACGGATGATGGAAGCCATACAGAACACGTTTCACCGTGAGTTCAAGGGTACTTTTTACGGTGTGCTGCGCTGGGAGCACCTCGACGAACTCTGGGAACGCCTGCGTGCCGACGCGGCCGGTAACTGGTATGTGTATGCCGTTGGCGAGAAGCCACCGGAAGAAACCGCGCAAGCTGACGAAGTGCTGCGTTTTGTCGATGAAGTCGATGTTTTACTGCGCAAGGAACACGAAGAAGATTATTGCGGCATTGTCTACGTGGATGATCCGGCTAGTCCCAGCTTCGTGAAAATTTTTGACCCGAACAACCTGGGCGTGTCATGCGGTTACAGTGATAATCCGCCCTTGCCCGGCTGGATTCTCTCCAAGCTGCCTCCAGCCGACTTGCAAGCGCCGATGCCGCAACCCGGCAACCGGCGCCGCTGGTGGCAACGGCTGTTTTCCAGTTAATTCTTTTTGTCATTATATCGTCCCCAGTAATACAGCCTCATACACGATCAGTACGCCATAGACAGACAACAGCAGTTTCAGTACCTGCTTGCCAGTGGTGACTTTCAGAATTCGGAAATGTGAATGCATCAGCAGGAACAGGATGCCGATGCAGGTAATGGCAATTTTGGTGGCGACAAAGGTACCGGTACTGATTTCCAGCAGCTGTGCCATGAGCTGATTGGCTTCATAGGCACCGCGATTCAGCAGCGTCAATGTCAACAGTGCATCCACACAACTTAACAGCACAACTCCCAGACCCGTAAGCACCAGCCGGGGGTCATACCAGTCCAGGTAGTAGTCATGTCCTTCGCGTCGGGCGTGCCGACGGCGTCCGCGGCCATGCAGGCCGCAGTAGGTCACGGTGCGCCAGCTGTGGCGGCGGCGGTCTGTCTGATCGCGCCGTTCCTCGCTGCGAGGCTGGTCGTTCAATGCGGCTGTTGTGGTGCCTGAATTCATGGTCACTTTTCCACAGATGCTTTAATTAAATGGAGCAATTGCTGTGCCGTTTGAGAAGCTGCTGAAAACTCAGTCAGTTAGAGAAGTTACCGGATTGTTGGCAGGTGAATGTGTAAGAAATGCCGATTTCAGTTGACTGGCCGGAATTTACGGGTTAACTTAAAATAATAATATTAACAATATGTTATATGATTATTTCGGGAAATTCAGGGCTGTGCAAGTAAATCGGCCCGGCTTACAGAATGTCGGAATATTTGACAATTATTTTGGCAGCCAGGCCGGCCCATGTGCTGTCCGGACTGCCGTCAGCGGGCAGTTGAATGTGTCTTCCAGCGTGTCTGTCCTGAGGATATCGCGGCTTTCCCCAAGCTGGATTTGTGTCTGCCCACGCATCAGTATCGCGTGGTCGCAGAAACGTGCCGCAAGATTGATATCGTGCAAAACCATGATAATCGCGGCACGGTTTTTCCGGCCGTGGTCACGTAGTTGTTGCAGGATTTGAATACGGTGCCGCAGGTCCAGGTGGTTCGTGGGTTCGTCGAGCAGCAGTAGACGGGGCTGCTGGGCCAGCAGGGAGGCAATCGCCACGCGCTGGCGTTCACCGCCGGAGAGGGTCTGCACATCACGTTCGGCAAAACCATCGAGATCGACCTGCACCAGGGCATCACTGGCAATGACGCGGTCGGCTTCGCTTTCCCACTGCCATCCCCGCAAATGTGGATGTCTCCCCTGTAAAACGGTTTCCATGACAGTGGCAGGAAAATGGTCTTCCTGGTTCTGGAACAGGACGCCGAGCCGTTGTGCGATCGTTTTGCGTGCCAGCGTCCTGATGGGTTTGCCTTCAAGTTGTACCTGCCCGCTGGCGGGTGCCCTGAGTCCGGCCAGTGTATGTAGCAAGGTAGTTTTACCGGCACCATTACGGCCGAGGATGCACCAGCATTGTCCGGGCTCGACAGCAAGATTCAGGGCGTGGGCAAAGACATTATTGTCGATACGGATTTCGACCTGGCAGGTTTTCAGCAGCGGGGTGTTCTCAGCCATGCCGGTTGTCCTGTGCGTGATAAAGCAGGAACAGGAACATCGGCACGCCAAGCAGAGCGGTCAGTACACCGACCGGTAACAGTTGCGGGGCTATCAGGCTGCGTGACAGTGCATCGGCAAACAGCAGCAGTGCACCACCGAGCAACGCGGCGCCGGGTATCAGCAGGCGGTAATCACGTGCCCCCGCAAGGCGCAGCATATGTGGTGCAATCAGGCCGATAAAACCGATGTTACCCGCCTGGGTGACGGCGGTGGCCGTTGCCAGCGAAGCCAATATATAAAGTGTGAGCCGGAGTTTATCCACTTCGACACCTAGTGAGGCGGCACGCAGCTCACCGCCGGCCAGCAGGTTAAGGGACGGGGACAGGGCAATGGCGATGAACGCGGTAATGACCAGTATAACGCTGCCGGCGACAGGCAGCTGTGCGTAACCGAGATCTCCCATCAGCCAGAACAACATACCCTGTACCCGGCTGGCCGGGCTGATGGCGAGAAGTAAACTGATGAGCGCCCCCCAGCCGGCAGCCAGTACCACGCCGGTGAGTAGCAGGCGGGTGGTATTCCAGTTGCCGCGCCCGCGCGCCAGCGCAAACACCAGCAGCGTTGAGACCAGCGCACCGGCAAATGCCGAGGTCTGCAGGAGTACTGCGCCGGCGCCCAGCAGCAAAGCCAGCAGGGCGCCGACCGAGGCGCCGCCGGAAACACCGAGGATATAGGGGTCAGCCAGCGGGTTGCGCAACAGCACCTGCATCAGTGCGCCGGCAATGGCCAGCAGGGCGCCCGTCACAAATGCCGTGGCCGTGCGGGGCAGGCGAAGCTCCAGCAGGATCTGTGTATTGAGCGGGTCACTGCCTGCGAGCATGTTACGCAGGTGTATGCTGGCCGTCCCGGTATCCAGGCTCAGCCAGAGCCCCGCCAGCGTGGCCAGGCCAAGTGCCGCAAACAGTGGCAGGGGGCGTAGTGGTTTCACCAGGTCAGCGCAGACTGGTCACCGGCCAGCCGCGTTCACTGGCAAGGGCACGGAGTTTTTCGTCCGGGTCGACTGCGACCGGGTATTCGACCTGTTCCAGCAGGGGCAGGTCATTGTGTGAGTCACTGTAGAACCAGCTGCCATCCAGTGTGGCATGATTTTCTGCCAGCCATTGCTGCAGGCGCCTGACCTTACCGCCCTGGAAGCAGGGTTCCCCGACCACGCCGCCGGTGTATTCGCCGTTGCGGATTTCAGGCTCGGTGGCCAGCAGGTGTCTGACTCCGTAGCGCGCTGCAATCGGTTCGGTAATAAAGCGGTTGGTGGCGGTAATAATCAGCAATTCGTCTCCGGCGTTGCGGTGCCGGTCGAGCAAGCGGTGGGCCTTTTCCAGCATGATGGGCTCGATCCGGGTGGCCAGAAATTCTTCCCGCCAGGCTTCAAGTTGTTGCCGGTTGTGGTCGGCCAGCGGTTTGAGCTGAAAACGTAAAAATTCATGAATATCCAGGCTTCCGTCGAGATATTGGTCGTAAAAGCGCTGATTTTCGGATTCGTAAGCCTCTGCATCGACAATACCGTGTTCTGCCAGAAAGCAGCCCCACAGGTAGTCACTGTCACCATCCAGCAGTGTATTGTCGAGGTCAAAGAGCGCCAAGGCCATGATTTTTATCCGTTAAGGTAAACCGGGTGTGCAGGATAGTCGTCCCGCCGACAAAGGTAAATCAGACTTTGTGTTGCCGGCTGATTTGCGCCGCCTGCTGCCGTGTGTACAATGGTTTTATATTCAGTAAAAAATTCCACAGAGCACGCAAGTGATTGATTCAAATGGTTATAGAGCGAACGTCGGGATTATTCTGACAAATCCGCAAGGGCAGCTGTTGTGGGCGCGGCGGATTCGCCAGGATGCCTGGCAGTTTCCGCAGGGTGGTATTCAGCACAAGGAAACACCCGAGCAGGCCATGTACCGTGAGCTGGAAGAAGAGATTGGCCTGGAGCCGGATCATGTGGATGTCCTCGGCTCGACCCGTGGCTGGCTGCGTTACCGGTTACCGGAACGGTTTATCCGCCATCACCAGAAACCGGTCTGCATCGGTCAGAAACAGGTCTGGTTTATGCTGCGGCTGGTGGGGGACGAGCGTTTTGTCCGGCTTGATCTGAGTGACAAGCCCGAGTTCGACAACTGGCGCTGGGTGGATTACTGGCACCCGCTGCGCGAAGTCGTTCCTTTTAAACGTACGGTTTACAAAAAGGCGTTGCACGAACTGGCACCGCTGATCTTTCCCGATGGCAAGGTGCCGGACAAGGCAGCTCGCTGAATGACTTTACGGGCATTGGCCCTGACCCGAATGGAATCTGAAACTTGCTCGATACCCTGAGACGCATTATTCAGGAAGTGAACCGCGCGCCGGATCTTGCGCGCGCGCTTTCCATTATCGTCACGCGCGTTAAACAGGCGATGGTGGTGGATGTCTGTTCGGTGTATCTCACCGATCCGGAAAGTCAGCAACACGTATTGATGGCTACCGATGGCTATAACCCGGATGCGGTCGGCAAGGTGCGGCTGAACTTTGGTGAAGGCCTGGTCGGTGTTGTGGCACGCCGCGAGGAAATGCTCAACCTCGATGATGCCTCTTCACACAAGGCCTATATCTACACAGGTGAAATCGGGGAAGATCCTTTTCATGGCTTCCTGGGTGTGCCGATTGTGCAGCACCGCAGGGTGCTGGGTGTACTGGTGGTGCGTCAGCGTGAACAGCGGCGTTTTGCCGAGCCGGAAGAAACTTTCCTGTTTACCCTGGCTGCGCAGCTGGCGGGTGCCATCAGCCACGCGGGCGCCAGTGGGGATATTACCCGCCTGTTGCAGCAAACCGATGAATCACGTTACGCCCTGAAAGGCAGCTCCGGCACGCCGGGTGCTGCGGTTGGCCGTGCACGCGTGGTCTACCCGATGGCAAACCTGGAAGCCATCCCGGATCGTCCTGCCGAGGATATCGAAACCGAGATCGCCGAGTTTCGTGCCGCAGTCGGTGCTGTCGAACGCGATATGCGCATGATGTCTGCACGCATGGTGGACTCGTTGCCGGCAGAGGACATCGCCCTGTTCGATGCACTCATCATGATGTTGCGCAGTGAAAATCTTGTCGATGGCACCATTGAGGGAATTCGCGCCGGTAACTGGGCGCCGGGTGCCTTGCGCGAAACCATCGTTGAGCACGTCAATGCTTTCGAGGCCATGGAAGACCCGTACCTGCGCGAGCGTGCCAGCGATGTGCGCGACCTCGGGCGGCGTATTCTGGAACATTTGCAACGTACCAGCCCGGTCCAGCGTTCCTGGGAGCCCGATACCATCCTGGTAGGTGAAGAGATCAGCGCCAGTCAGCTGGCCGAGGTGCCGGTACAGTATCTGGTTGGCGTGGTGTCAGCGCGTGGGTCAAGTGCTTCACATGTCGCGATCCTGGCGCGCGCGCTGGGTATTCCTGCAGTAATGGGTTTCGAGGATCTCCCGGTCAGTCGCCTGGAAGGCCAGGAAATCGTGATAGACGGTTACCAGGCACGCCTGTTTGTGCGGCCATCACGCGCCGTTCGCGAAGAGTTCCAGCGACTGCAGGCAGAAGAAGCCGCGCTGACACAGGATTTGCTGGATCTTATCGACCTGCCCTCCGAAACGCCCGATGGTGTGCATGTGCCGCTATATGCCAACACTGGCCTGCTGACGGATATTACCCCGTCATTACGTTGCGGCGCTGAAGGTGTCGGTCTGTATCGCACCGAAGTGCCTTTCATGATTCGTGACCGTTTCCCGGGCGAGGAAGAGCAGTTTCGTATTTACCGTCAGGTGCTGGAAGCGTTTGCCCCTTCACCGGTGACGGTGCGTACACTGGATATCGGTGGCGACAAGGCGTTGCCCTATTTCCCGGTCGAGGAAGAGAACCCCTTCCTTGGCTGGCGTGGTATTCGTATCGCGCTGGACCACCCGGAAATTTTTCTTACCCAGGTGCGTGCCATTCTGCGTGCCAATGCAGGGCTCGATAATCTGCAGTTGTTGTTGCCCATGATCAGCAGCGTCAACGAGATCGACGAGGCCATTGGCCTGGTGAGACGCGCACACGAAGAACTGGTCGAGGAAGGCGAACAGATTACCTACCCGAAAATCGGTGTCATGATCGAGGTGCCATCAGCGGTTTACCAGGTACCGGCCATGGCGAAACGCGTGGACTTCTTTTCCATTGGTAGTAACGACCTTACCCAGTACCTGCTGGCCGTGGACCGTAACAATGCACAGGTCAGTGACCTTTATAACGCGCTGCACCCCGCGGTATTGCGCGCTATTCACCAGGTGGTTGTCGAGGCGCATGAACAACAGCGTCCGGTGAGTGTGTGTGGCGAGATGGCCGGTGATCCGGCGGCAGCCCTGCTATTGATCGGTATGGGGGTCGACTCGCTGAGTATGAGTTCGGCCAGCCTGTTGCGTGTGAAGTGGGCGATCCGCAGTTTTAATACGGAAAAGATGCAGAGTCTGCTGGAAGAAATCTGGGCGCTGGAAGATGCCGCCGGCGTTCAGGCATTGTTACACAGCAGTCTGGATGAGGCCGGGCTGGGTGGCCTGGTGCGAGCAGGCCGTTGAGTTTGTGATGGTTATCAGCGACGGCGCCTGAGCCAGATCCAGGTCCCGGTCAGGGATAACAGGATCAGCAGTGCGGCGGCAACATCAAACACCCAGGGTCCGATTCTGCCGAAGAAACGGCCACTGTGCAGGTCGAGCAGTACACGCTCGACAGGCAGTACTTCACCGCGAAAATGATTCTGCAGCAGTTTTTTCAGTTGCGGCTCCAGTGCGACAGGCGTTGCCCAGCGAATGCTGCTGTTCTTGTTGTCGAGGCGTTGCCAGCGGATA
>JALVCM010000272.1 GCA_027010005.1 Thiohalobacter sp. | reverse complement strand
TCAACCGGACGGCAGCGGTATTGACGGCAGCCCGCGAAGTGGCTAACCCGATAGCCTTTGCCATACTTATTATTATCGTGGTCTTTCTGCCCCTGTTCAGTTTGCAGGGGCTGGAGGGCAAACTGTTCAAACCGATGGCGTTCAATATCAGCTTCGCCATGGCCGGGTCGATGGTATTGACATTGACATTGATTCCGGTGCTGGCAGCACTGATCCTCAAACCCAGGGAGGAACGTGATACGCTGCTGGTGCGCTGGATCAAGCGTGGTTACCTGCCGCTGCTTGCCTGGTCACTGGCCAACAGAAAGACAGTACTGGTCAGTGCCGCTGCCTTACTGGTCGCCAGCCTGGCGCTGTTTCCCTTGCTCGGTAAGGAATTCATGCCGCAGTTGCAGGAAGGCTCTATTATGTGGCGTATCACATCCATTCCTTCGACTTCCCTGGAACAGTCCATCGCTATTTCAAAAGATGTCTCCCGGGTGCTGACAGAGTTCCCCGAGGTGAATACCACGCTGGCCATGATCGGTCGCGCCGAGAAGGGGGAGACAGCAGATGTCAACTACATGGAGATCTACACTGAACTGAAACCGCACGATGAGTGGACATCGGGTCGCAGCATCGAGGCACTGGCTGATGCCATGCGCGAAGAACTGGAGCAGGCGATCCCCACGGCGGTGATTGCCTTTACCCAGCCGATCCAGATGCGCGTGGAAGAATTGATTTCCGGTGTGCGTGCTACGCTCGCTGCAAAGCTCTATGGCGAGGATCTTGGTGAACTGGATCGCATCAGTCAGGCCATCAAGAATGCCATTGGCCAGGTGCCCGGGGTGGCGGACCTGTCGCTGGAAGCCAATATCGGAAAACCGCAGATTCGTATCCGTGTCAACCGTACGCAACTGGCTCGCTATGGCCTGAATGCTGATGATGTACTTACGGTCGTGCGCACAGGTATTGGTAACGAACCGGTATCCACGCTGATAGACGGTGTGAAACGTTTCGATATCACAGCGCGCCTGCAGGATGCCTCCAAGGCCGATGTGCAAGCCATCCGGAATATTCCGCTACAAACGGCAACTGGCGCCATTGTACCTTTGTCGCGTGTTGCCGATGTCTCCGTGGCCGAGGGCTACTCTTTCGTGCGCCGTGAGCAGTTACAACGCTATGCAGTTATCCAGATGGACGTACGTGGTCGTGACGTGGATAGTTTCGTTAGAGATGCCGAGGCAGCCATTGCGCAGCAGGTAACACTGCCGCCTGGCTACTGGATTGAGTGGGGCGGGGCCTTTGAGAACCAGCAACGTGCCCTGCAACGCCTGTCGATCATCGTACCGTTGACGATCTTCTTTATCTTTGTCCTGTTGTATACGGCCTTTAATTCAACAAGGTACGCGACATTGATTATTGCCAACGTACCGTTTGCAGCCATCGGTGGTATCGTCTCCCTGTTTATCAGTGGCCAGTATCTGTCTGTCCCGTCAGCCATCGGCTTCATTGCCGTATTTGGTGTGGCGATGTTGAACGGTATCGTATTGGTAAGCTTCATCAATGAACTGCGTGAGAAAGGGATGCCGGTGGGTGAAGCAGTACGTCGAGGTGCGGAACTGCGACTGCGGCCGGTTATGATGACTGCCAGTGTGGCCATCCTGGGCCTTATCCCCATGCTGTTGTCCAGCGGTGTTGGTGCCGAGACCCAGCGGCCGCTGGCGACAGTCGTGGTTGGTGGCCTCATTACCTCTACCCTGTTGACCCTGGTATTACTCCCGGTGATCTATGAGTGGATGGAAACCCGAAAGGAGAATATGCAATGAAAGAAATAAAAGCCTTTGTGCACCGAAACCGCGTGGCGGATATCCTGCACGCCTTGCGTGATGCGGGGTACTGTCACGGTCCGTGTAACCTGTCTGTCGTGGATGTCGCAGGCACGTTGCAGGCACTCGACCCACAGGAAAAGAGTTTTTCGCTGATACTGGGTGAGGAGGTAGTCAACGAAATAAAGCTGGAACTGGTATGTGAGGATGAGCGTGCAGATGAGGCAGTACGGCTTATTCGCGAAAACGGCCATACCGGGCAAAAGGTTGCCGGGTGGGTTTACGTGAATGATATCGGTGCAGCCTACCCGATAGCGATGGAATAGTCCGGGCAGAGATCAGTATTCGCCGATGACACAGGACTGACCGGTTGCCCCGATGGGCCGCAGGAATAATCAAAAATACAAACAGGATAAGCAGTCTGCTTCATTTTCTGTCAATCAGCGTCGTTCTTGTCATGCAGGTTAATCACCTGGAGGTCATGTGCAACCTTGAGATGCCCCGCAAAGCCTTGCATACGTATGATGTGTTTCACGGTTTTCAAACGGGGTTCAGTGATGCCGGTGATGTGGGACAACAGTAATTTCCTGACATTGGCCGCCACTGCGACTTCGCCAATACGGGTAGGTGTAGTGTGCAGATTGATAAAGGGTGCCGGGGTGTCATCCATGATTGCCGTGTCATAGATCAGCAAGTCGGCATTTTGCGACAGTGTTATCATGTTATCTGTCCGGGAGGTTGTATCGCCTGAATAGACAATGCTCTTTCCCCGGTACTCGATGCGGTAGGCCAGGGCAGGTACCGGGCCGTGGTTAACGGCGATCGCTTTTACAACAAGCCCGTCCTCTTCACTGAATGCGAGCGACATGGGTAAAGCGGTGTCGGATGATATATCCTGTGTCTCAAAGCTGAAGCTTCCCGTGCCCAGCGCGGGAGGAAAGCCCGCAAGGTAGCGTTCCAGCCCT
>JALVCM010000271.1 GCA_027010005.1 Thiohalobacter sp. | reverse complement strand
TTTGGCAAAGATCCGGTCCTTGTCCATCAGGAAATCCGCCACCCGCACCGGTTCGAACATATCGCCCTGGCGGAGTTCCTGCATCTGTTGCGCACGCTGCAGCAGGAAGAACAGTTGCGTCTGCATGGCGGCGGCGCGCGGATTGCGGTAAAACCGTTCCAGGAAGGGGTTTTCCGCCGCGCCTTCGAGTAACAACTCACTGCCAAATGTTTCTGCCAGGCGGCGTGCGAGACTGGTTTTGCCGACGCCAATCGGCCCTTCCACTACAATAAAACCCGGGTTCTGCATTTCTGTTCTCTAATTATTACGATCTACGTCTGGCGTAGCGGGATGCCATTCCACATCACCGACCCGTTCCAGACCGTTGTCACTGACGGCATCACACAATGCCTGTATATCACCCAGCCCCGGCACCGTCAGTTGCGGGGCAACCTCGACCAGCGGTGCCAGCACAAAATTACGCTCTGCCATGCCGGGGTGCGGTACCTTCAGGTCCGGGGTGTTTATCCTGTCTTCACCGTACAGCAGGATATCAAGATCCAGGGTCCGCGGCCCCCAGTGTTCACCCCGCACCCGCCGGTGCGCCTGCTCGATCGCCTGCAAGGCATCCAGCAAGGCTCCGGCCGGGAGTGCCGTCGCCAGTCCTGCCACGGCATTGATGTAATCGGGCTGGTCCTGTGGCCCCATGGGCGCACTGCGATACAAGCCCGAGCACGCCAGCAAACGCGACTGCGGCAAGCGGTCCAGCTCGGCCAGTGCGGTGTTGACCTGTCGGGCGGGATCATCCAGGTTACTGCCAAGTCCGATCCACGCCATGACATCAGTCATCGCTGCTGCCGGCCGGTTTCTTTTTCCGGCGCCGGCGACGGCGCTTGCGGGCCGGTGCAGGCTCGACTTTTTTCGCCTGGTCGACCGGGTTCAACTGCTGGAAATCTGTCCACCATTCCGCCAGCTCGGTCGGTGCTTCACCGACCTCGGCGCGTAACAGCAGAAAATCATAGGCAGCACGGAAACGCGGGTGCTCCAGCATCCGGTACGGCGCCTTGCCGCGACGTTTCTCCAGCCGTTGTTGCAGCAACCAGATTTCGCGCATGGGAAAACTGAAACGCTTGGGCAGTGACGTGGCCTGTACCTGGGCGGCGGTAATCTCGTTACCGGCGATCTGCGCGGCTTCCAGTGGCGATGCGCCCTGCCCGATCAGTTCCTCTGTGCGCAGCCGTACCGGTTCCCACAGCAGGGCGGCGTACAGGAAGGCCGGTGTCACCGGCTTGTTTTCGGCCAGGCGTGTGTCGGTGTTCTCCAGTGCGCGGGCCACGAAGGTAATCGGGAAACCGCCCTCCTCGTGACTCAATGCCTCGTCAGTCATCGGGAACAGGTACTGGAACAGGTCGTAGTGGCGCAACAGTTCGAAGGTCGTGAGTGCACAGCCGCCGAGGAACAGCTTCAGCACTTCCTCGAACAGGCGTGCTGAGGGGATATCTTCCAACAATTGTCCCAGGTCATGCATGGGGGCTTCGCTGTCCGGGTGCACGCGGAAACCCAGCTTGGCGGCAAAACGTACCGCCCGCAGCATACGCACCGGGTCTTCGCGGTAGCGCTGATCAGGGTCGCCAATCAGCCTCAGCGTCCCGGCCTCGAGGTCACGCAGCCCGCCGACATAATCGACGACCGAGAAATCCTTAATGTCGTAATACAGGGCATTGATCGTAAAATCGCGGCGCCAGGCGTCTTCTTCAAGGCTGCCAAATACATTGTCGCGCAGGATACGGCCTTCCTCGGAATGGGCACTGTCGTTTTCTTCGTCGGACTGTTCATCGTGACGGGCGCGGAAGGTCGCCACCTCGATCACCTCGCGGCCAAAACGCACGTGCGCCAGCCGGAATCGCCGCCCGATCAGCCGGCAACTGCGGAACAGCCGACGGATCTCCTCCGGCGTGGCGTCGGTAGTCACGTCGAAATCCTTGGGCTCGCGGCCCAGCAGCAGGTCGCGCACACCGCCACCCACCAGGAAGCTCTGATAGCCTGCTTCTTTCAGTCCATACAACACCTTGAGCGCCGCCGAGCTGATGCTGGCGCGGGAAATACTGTGCTCCGGCCGGGGGATGGTGACAGGCTGACTGCTGTCGGGCGCGATATCGCCTTGATTATTCACTCTAATTAGCTTGTCCCTGAATCGCTTGCGCGTATAATAGCATCGCTGCTGGTTCCATTCAGCGTTCTTTAGCTCCCTTCGTCTAGCGGTCAGGACACTGGCCTCTCACGCCGGTAACAGGGGTTCGATTCCCCTAGGGAGCACCAGTTAAAACAATGCCCCAAATGCCCCGGATAAATTTGATTTTTGGTCTGCAAGAAGTTAGAGCACTGTCTGGATTAGCTAAAATAGACTATACAAAAATACGTACGAGAATAGCTGAACGATTGCTCAAATTTATCCCGCATCAATGACGGTAAGCCATACGCCTTATACGAGGCGCTCTTTGGGAAACTATGCGCGCCCGGGCAGGAGTCCCGCCTACTCTTCGGTTACGGCCCGGGGCAGTATCGACAGCAAACTGTCGACGACCGCTTTCTTCCGCTTCGCGCTGGTTTGAATGCGATCGTATATTCTCAGACCGAAAATGCCGGTCATCAATAACGAAGCCAGTATCTTCGGTTCCTTGTCATGCACCAGTTCGCCACGGTCTTGTGCCTCCTGAATTACCTGGCAGAACCGGTTCTCAATCTGAAGCAACATGTCGGAAATACGCTGGCTGATTTCGGCATCATCGGGCGGGATTTCCAGCAAGGT